>CAYVPZ010000383.1:0-5272 GCA_964453955.1 uncultured Solibacteraceae bacterium
AGGAACGTGCTCCGGTTCGGGCAGTTCCCAGAAGCCGGCAAGACGCGGGCTATCGGCCGCCAAACGCCGCAGGAGTAGCGCTTCTTTTCGCCGGATGATGAGCAGCCGGCGTACCACTTCGGTGGGCCGCGGCCGCGGCGTTTTCACGGGCAACTGGTTCTGGAGGCCGAGCGCATGCGCTTCGCAACAGCTCGCCACCGGGCATTGGGGACAGCGCGGGCCGCGGGGAAGACAGACGGTGGCGCCCAGTTCCATCATGGCCTGATTGAAATCGCCGGGCCGCCGGGCGTGAAGCAGCGCCTGCACGGCCGCCTCCAGACGGGCGCGCGTCGGGCTGGCGCGGAGGTCGGCTTTTTCGGCGGTCACGCGCGCGAGCACGCGCAGAACGTTGCCGTCCACCGCCGCCCGCGCCTCGCCGAACGCGATGCTGGCGATGGCTGCGGCGGTGTACGCGCCCACGCCGACGAGCCCGCGGAGCGTATTGTAGTCGCGCGGGTATGCGCCATCCCGGGCAATCCGCTCCGCCGCCGCCCGCAGGTTGCGCGCGCGCGAGTAGTAGCCGAGCCCCGCCCAGCAGGCCAGCACATCGCCCTCGGGCGCGCGGGCGAACGACGTCGGCGTGGGATAGCGCGCCATGAACCGCTCGAAGTAGGGCAGCACGGCGGCGACGCGGGTCTGTTGCAGCATGATTTCGGAGACGTGAATGGCCCACGGGTCGCGGGTACGCCGCCACGGCAGGTCGCGTTTGTTCCGGTCGTACCAGGCGAGCAGGGCCCGCCGGAAGCTGGCCGGTGAGAACTCAGGCATGCGGCAGTTCGCATGGTAGCGTACTCACCAGCAGGCAATCTCACTCCATTCGGAGGGCCGTCAGCGGGTCGACTTTAATGGCGCGGCGCGCGGGGGCCCAGGTGGCGACGAATGCCACCACCGCCATTGACGCGATTGCGCACAAGTACGTCAAAGGATCGTGTGCGCTGATGCCGTAGAGGATCTGGCTGAAGAACGTTCCTCCGGCGAAAGCCAGGACCAGGCCAATTGCCACGCCCGCTGCCAGCATGATGGCAGTCCGCCTCAGCACCACGCGCGCGACCTGCGATGGAGCAGCGCCCAAAGCCATGCGAATGCCGATCTCCCGGGTTCTTCTGGATACGGCGTAGGCCATGATTCCGTAGACACCGGTTGCCGCCAGAACCAGCGCCAGCACTCCGAACGACCCAAGCACTACCGCTGCCATTTTGGCGGGGAACAGTGCCAGGCCGAGGGCGTGGCTCAGGCTGCCGTCCTCGAAAACAGTGAGCGTGGGGTCGATTTCCAGAACGGCCCGTCGCATCAGACGGATAGTCTCGGTTTCGGCCATCGGCGAGCGCGCAATGAGTGTCTGGGCCTGGCTCCAACGCTGTTCGATTGGTTCGAAGATGGCGAGCTCGCGCGATTCGCCAAGAGAGTAGTATTTTCCGTCCTCAACGACGCCGGCAATCTGAATCCATTTCCCGGTCGCGCCATGGCGGAAGCGCTTACCGATGGGATCGTCGCCGGGCAGGAGCCGGCGGACGAACGCCTTGTTGACAAGAGCGACCGGCGTTGCGTCTCTCTTGTCGCGCCGATCCAGGTCGCGCCCCGCGACGAGGCGGGTATGCATGGCCAGGAGGTAGCCAGGCGTGACGGTGTACAGATAAGCGTGAGGGACGTCGCCGGGGCGGGGCTCGGGTTTGCCTTCGAGATAGATGGCATCGGTTGCGTCATTTGTCGGATACAGAGGCGGGCCGGAGCTCATTGCAGCGGCCTGAATCCCCGGCATGGCGCGAACCCGGTCCAGCACGCGGCGCTGGAAGTCGCGGCCGCGTTGCTCGTCGTAGCCCTCGCCGCCAAGATCGAACGAGAGTACGGCGGCATGTTCGGGCTGAAATCCGAGATTCAGGCTGAGCGCGCGCTGCAAACTCCGGACTACCAGAATACTGCCGATCACCAGGACCACGGCGAGCGCCACCTGGACGGTGACGAGGAGATCGCGAGCGTTCAGCCGGCGAAGCCTGGCCGCCGGCGCGCCGTTCTTCATCGCTACCGCAAGGCTGGTGCGAGCCGATTGCAGTGCGGGCACCAGGCCGAACAGGAACGCGCTCAGGAACGAAACAGCGGCCGCAAACAGCAATACTCGCGTATCGATGGCGACGCGAGTCACGGTCAGGGTGTCGATGGGCGGACGCCATGCGTTGACCAGTGCGATGAGCCAGGAGGCGAGCAAAACTCCGGCTGCGCCGCCGGCGACGGAGAGCAGAAGGCTCTCGGTGAGAAGCTGGCGCAGGAGCTGACCCTGGCTGGCGCCTATCGCCAGGCGGATGGCGATTTCTTTTCTGCGGTCGGCGGCGCGGGCCAGCAGGAGGCCGGCCAGGTTCACGCAGGCTATCAGCAGCACCAGGCCGGCTACGACCATCCCCACAGCCGAGAAACCGATGATGCCCGGCCGCAGATAAGTACCGCCCATGCCCGGCGGGGAGAGCACGATGGAAACGCCAGCGTCGTCTTTTGGATATTCGCGGCGGAGCGCGGCGGCGACGGTGTTGATGGCAGCCTCGGCGCTCTTCATGGAAACGCCCGGCTTCAGGCGGCCGATCACCCAACCCTGCAGGTCGCTTCGGTCGTCCATCCAGTTCGGCCCGGCTGGCGCGGACATCGCCAATGGGACATAGACCTGTGGAGTGATGATGACCTCGGTGCCGGTGAAGGCGCGGGGCGCCACGCCGACGATGGTGTGGTCCAGGCCATCGATCCGGACCTGCTTGCCGACGACGTTGGGGTCGCCGCCGAACTCTGCCTGCCAGCAACTCCAGGCGAGGACGACCACCGGATGGCCGCCGCGGTTTGCGTCATCGGCGGGATGGAGCAGGCGGCCCCGGAAGGGTTGAACGCCCAGCATATCGAAGTAGTTTCCGCTGACGGCGAAACCCCAGAGACGGTTATTCCGCGCCCCACCGCGGCTCATGTTAAACGGCTCGAAATCGAACATGGCGAGGCCGCTGAGTACGGTATTACGGTCCCGATAATCCTTGTAATCGGGATAGGACATCATGGGGCCTTCGCCGCCCCTGGTGTGGTGGTTGAAAAAGATCAGCTCGCTTTGGTTCTGGACTCCGAAGGGCCGGAAGACGACGGCGTTCACCAGGGAGAAGATAGTGGTGTTGGCGCCGATCCCAAGAGCGAGGGTCACGATGGCGACAGCCGTGAAACCGGGGCTGGAACGAAGGCGGCGGAAGGCGATTGTCAGATCCTGTCGCAACATGGCTCGACGGGAGCACGTTGAGGGCCGTGGGAAACTCCGATTCTCAATCAGATCCCGGCATGAAGTGCGCGATTCTGGGAACAACGCGGTCGCGCCCGGTCACTCCACGGAGGAAGTTTGACCACGTCCCCTATTAGTCCCGATTTGCCTGGCTCCCGGCGTGCACGAAATCCGGTATCCAAACAGGATCAGGCAAAGAATCGGCAGGATTGGGGAAGCGCGCGGACCCTGCCGCCCGCTACTTTGGAATTGTGGGAGCAAGGATGGGCCGAACATGAGAAAGCTGCTTTCGATCAGCATTGTGTTTCTGTTTGCCGGCATGACCGCGCGCGGCGGCGGTGACGGCGACAGGTTCGTGGGAGCGTGGCGGCTGGCCTCGCTCGAACAGCAGGGTGCGGACGGGAAGATGCACCGGACGGACTGTTGCGGGTTGTTTGTTTTCACGCGCGACGGTCACATGTCGGTGCAGGTAATGGAACGCGAGCCGCAGGCACAGACTCCAGCCGGGCCCGAGCAATACTCGCAAGGCGGCTACGAGGCCTCCTGGGGCAGATATGACGTCGACGAAAGCTCCCACACCTTCACTTTTCACGTGGAGGGCGCACTGGTGCGGACGCTGATTGGCAGGGACCTGCCACGCTTGTATGAGTTTTCGGGCAAACAGCTCATCGTGAAGCCGGTTCGCGCGGATGAGCACTGGAGAGTTGTGTGGGAACACTACTAAGCGGAAGGGAAACAATGCAAAAACGCAAGCTTGGGAAAGGCAATCTGGAAGTCTCGGCTCTCGGGTTCGGGGCCATGGGAATGACCTCGCAACATTACGGTCCGTCTGGCGACAGGCAGGACATGATCGCCCTGCTCCGCGCGGCCGTCGAGCACGGCGTCACCTTCTTCGATACCGCGGAAGTGTACGGGCCGTACACCAATGAGGAACTGGTGGGTGAAGCGCTCTCGCCCCTGCGCGATCAGGTGGTGATCGCCACCAAGTTCGGATTCAACCTGAATCCGGACGGAAGCCACGGCGCGCAGGGCATGAACAGCCGGCCCGAGCAGATCAAGCGGGTGGCCGAGGCCTCGCTCAAACGGCTCAGGACCGACCGGATCGATCTGTTCTACCAGCACCGTGTCGATCCGGCGGTGCCCATCGAAGATGTCGCCGGGGCCGTGAAGGACCTGATCGAGGAAGGCAAGGTGAAGCACTTCGGCCTTTCCGAAGCAGCAGCCAGGACCATTCGCCGCGCGCACGCGGTGCAGCCCGTCACGGCGGTGCAAAGTGAATACTCGCTGTGGTGGAGGCGCCCGGAAGAGTCGGTGCTGCCCGCGCTTGAGGAACTCGGGATCGGCTTCGTTCCCTACAGCCCGCTGGGCAAGGGCTTTCTGACCGGGAAGATCAGCGAGAACACCGCATTCCCCGGCATTGATATCCGCAACACCATCCCGCGGTTTTCGCCCGAGGCGCGGAAAGCGAATCAGGCGCTGGTCGATCTGCTCGGAAGCATTGCCGGACGGAAGAAGGCCACCCCGGCGCAGATCGCGCTGGCGTGGCTGCTTGCCCGGAAGCCCTGGATTGTTCCCATTCCCGGCACGAGGAAGCTGGAGCGCCTGGAAGAGAACATCGGCGCAGTGACGGTGGAGCTTACGGCGGACGATCTGCGGGAAATCGAGAGCGCCGCCGCGAAGATCGAGATACAGGGAGCTCGATACGCCGAAGAAGTCGAGAAAATGAGCGAGCGCTGATGGAGAGACCGGGAGAACCCGCCATGACCGCATGGTCGAAAGACGAGCTGAGCAGAATCGCCGAGGCCGACGATCTGCACATCGCACCGTTCCGCGAGGACGGAACGACATACGGCACCCCGACGTGGATCTGGTCCGTCGCGGTGGACGACGCCCTTTACGTGCGCGGCTACAACGGGCGGAACTCGCGCTGGCATCAGGCCGCGGTGCGGCAGAAGGCGGGGCGGATCATCGCCGCCGGCATGACGAAGGAGGTCG
>CAYVPZ010000384.1:0-5268 GCA_964453955.1 uncultured Solibacteraceae bacterium
TCCATCGCCGACGACCCGTTGGCCAGCGTGGTGCTGGGCACCGGCAAGATGCTGACCGACTTCAAACTGCTCCGCCGAATTGCGATTGAATAGAAACAGGCGCCCGTTCCGCCGCCGGGACTATTCGAGCCGCTGGGACTATTCAAGATGGAGTCGTTTCTCAACCGCTACCGAAACCTGACCGTCCTGCTGGTGGTGATTGCCGCGCAACTGCTGCTGCTGGCGTGGCAGGTCAAGACCAGCCAGGACGTGCGGCTCTTGCGGGTATGGAGCGTCAGCACCGTGATGCCGGTGACGCGCGCGCTCGAATTCATCCGCCGGAACACCTTCGGCATGTTCGGCGACTACTTCGTTCTGCTGGGCGTTCGCGAGGAGAACCAGCGCCTCCACCAGGAAGTCGGCAATCTGAAGATGCAGAACCACTTCCTCAATGCCGAACTGTCCACCGCCGATCGCGTCCGCACGCTGGCCGCGTTTCAGGCGCAATCGCCATCGAAGACCATCGCCGCGCGCATCGTCGGAAGCGGCACCGCGGCCAATTCGGCCGAGGTCTTCGTGGACCGCGGCACTTCCCACGGGGTCGAGAAAGGCATGGCCGTGGTTACCCCCGACGGGATTGTCGGCAAAGTGGTGGAAGCCTACCCCAGGGCCTCCCTGGTTCTGCTGGCCACCGACCCCAGTTTCGCCGCCGGCGTGGTCTCCCAGAAGAACCGCGTCCACGGCGAGTTGCGCGGGCTGGGGCACGGCAACTGCACCATCACCGAAGTGCAGAACGAGCAGAAAGTCGACGTCGGCGAGTGGTTCTACACCTCGGGCTACGACCGCATCTTCCCGCGCGGCTTCCCGGTGGGCCAGGTGGCGGTGGTGCGCAATGGCAACGAGGGCAAGGAGATTTTCCTCTCGCCGAGCGGTTTTCAGGGCGGTCTCGACGAGGTGCTGATCGTCCTCGAAGGGGTGCATCAACTGATTCCCGAGCAGGCGGCAGCTTCCACCGACATCCACATGATGGCTCCCCCGCCGCCGGACCAGCCCGCCGCCAGCGGACCCGCCGCGAGCCTGCCGCAGGCCGGGAACACGGACGCCGACCGGCTCAAGAGCGCGTACAAGAAAATCGGCGACGCCCAGGGCCACGTGTACGGAGAAGGCGGTCCCCCGAATTTCAATATCAAAGTGACCGGCAACCCACCGCCGGCCGTGCGACCCGCCCAACCCGCGGAGTCCGAGCCCACCGCCCAGGGCGATGACGAAGTCCACCTGCCTCAGCCCGATTACGCCACCACCCAGCAACAGGCCAAACCGAAAACCACCACCCAGAAGACCACGTCGCCCACCGGAGGTGTCCCACGCGAGACACGATGAGCGAATTCGGGGAGAGGCTGCTGACCGATTCCCGGCAGAGGAGGAACCGCGGCGACCACCTGCGCTCTCTGGCGTTTCTGCTGGTGCCGTTTCTGGCCATCCTGTTTCAGGTCTACGTCCCGCGCTTTTTCAGTTTCCTCGGCTATCTGGAACTGCCCCTGCTGGTGACCATTTATTTCGCGCTCACGCGCCGCGAGCCCATTGCCGGAGTCTTCTTCGGCGCGGCCGTGGGCATCGTGCAGGACTCTCTTTCCCAGCAACTCATCGGCATGTACGGCATCGTCAAAACGCTGGTGGGCTACTTTGCCGCTTCCGTCAGCATGCGCTTTGACGTGGAGAACCCCGTCCTCATCGGCATTCTGAGCTTCTTCTTCTACTTCTTCCATCAATTCTTCTATTGGGTGCTGGACCGCGCCCTGCTGGGTCACATGACCGTCTTCGACCCGCAGCAGACCTTCGTCTACGCGCTGCTGAATGCCGCCGTGGCCCTGCCGTTGTTTCACTTACTTGATAAACTGAAGACGAGAGCCTGACCGCGGGTTTGCACGTTGCCCCTGCACATCACCAGCGAACGCGATTCAGAACGGATTCCCCTCCCACCGCCCCGTCTGCTGCGCGGCGAAGCCCGCTTCGGAACCGGGAAGATCGCCGCTTTTCAGTACCTCACGGTGGCGGTGTTCATTTTCCTGGTGGCCGGCTTCTGGGATCTGCAGGTGCGCAACCCGGACTTCTACCTCGAGCGCGCCGCGGAGAATTACATCCGCTCCATCCCGGTCCCCGCTCCCCGCGGCAAGATCCTCGATCGCGACGGCCGCGTCATCGTCGACAATCACTCCTCCATCAGCGTGCTGCTCTCGCGCGTGAACCTGAAGTACGAACACCTCCGCCCCATCGCCGATGGGCTCAACCTCGACTACAACGCGCTGCTCGACCGCATGCACCGTTACGAGCTTCGCCCCAAGTATGAATCGGTGGTCATCAAGGAAGAGCTCACGCCCGAAGACCTGGCCTTCGTCGAATCGCACATGGACATCAACACGTTCCCGGAGATGTCGCTGTTCCGGGCGCAGAAGCGGTTGTATCCGGCCGACGGCATGGCCGCGCACGTCATCGGCTACGTCGGCGAGATCAGCGAGCCCGAGCTCGATTCCCCGGAATACGCGGGCAAATACCGGCTCGGCGATATCGTCGGCAAGCAGGGGCTGGAGAAGCAATACAACGACGTCCTGATGGGCGTGGACGGCCAGACGCGCACCGAAGTGGACAACACCGGGCACGTCCGCGGACAGATCGACGACAAACCCGCCATTCCCGGCAAAACTCTGCAGACCACTCTCGATCTCGATTTGCAAGCCGTCGCCGAGCTGGCCATGGATGACAAGAAAGGCGCGGTGGTGGCGCTGGACCCGCGCACCGGTGAAGTGCTGGCCATGGTCAGCCATCCCAGTTTCGACCCCAGCATGTTCGCGGGCCGCATCCCCGCGCGCGACTGGAAGGAACTGGTGGAGAACCCCAGCCATCCCCTGCTGAACCGGGCGATCCAGGCCCAGCAGGCGCCTGGTTCCACGTTCAAGCCGATCATGGCTCTGGCGGGGCTCGAAACCGGGGTCATCGACGACGACTTCAAGGTCCACTGCAGCGGCGGCGCCAGCTTCTACGGCAATTACTTCGCCTGCCATCTGAAGCGCGGGCATGGAACCATCGGCGTCCATCAGGCCATCGTGCAATCCTGCGACGTGTTTTTCTACACCGTCGGCAACAAGTTGGGCATCGATCGCATCGCCGAGTACGCCAACATGGTGGGCTACGGCCACAAGACCGGCATCGACCTTCCCAACGAGGCCTCCGGCGTGGTGCCGTCCACGGCATGGAAGATGCGCACTTTCCGGCAAAAGTGGTACGCCGGCGAAACCATTTCGGTGTCCATTGGACAGGGCGCGCTCACGGTCACGCCACTGCAGATGGCCGTGGCCATTGGCGGAATCGCCACCGGCGGGGTCTGGCAACAGCCGCACCTGGTGCGCGACGCAAGGCTCGACCCGGCGCGCCGCGCCGACCTCAATCTGGAGAACGTGCAGCAGGTAATCTACGGCATGTGGGGCGTGGTAAACGAAGGCGGAACGGGCGCCCGTTCCCGTCTGGCGAATATCTCGCTCTGCGGCAAAACCGGGACGGCGCAGCTTGCTTCGAATAAACTGCTCAAGGGAACCAAGCTGGGACTAACCATGAAGGACAACGCGTGGTTTGTGGGTTTCGCGCCGCGCGAAGCGCCGGAAATCGTGGTGTCCGCGCTGTTTGAGAACGGCGCGGAGGGGCCGCTGGCGGGGCCCATTGTCCGCGACGTCATCAAGGCGTACTTCGACAAAAAAGCGCGTCTGGCCGGGCAGCACCCGGAGATCACCGCGTCGGCGGCGCCGGAGCTGCTGCGGAGGCCGGCGCAACCATGAGCAGGGGAATCAAGGGAGTAAAGGAAGTAAAGGAATTAAGGGGAGGAGGAGCAGGCCGGTGCGTCATCGCACCCCCTCTACTTCCCTTACTCCCTTTACTCCCTCTACTCCTCTAGCCATGGCCGCCTATCGTTCCTTCCGCGACTTCGACTGGGCGCTGCTGATTGTGGCCCTCGGCATTTGCGCCCTCGGCGTGCTGCAAATCTTCAGCTCCACCCGCGACACCATCTGGCGGGATGCGTGGTGGAAGCAGGTCATCTATATCCTCGTGGCGCTGGTTTTGATGTGGATCATCAGCCGTATCGACTACCACACCCTGATGGCTCAGGTCCCGGTGCTCTACGTGCTGTCGGTGCTGGCTCTGGTGGCCACCTTCATCGTCGGAAGGACCGTATTTGGGTCCCGCAGATGGATTCCTGTTGCGGGATTCCACCTGCAGGTGTCAGAATTCGTTAAGCTGGTTCTGGTTCTGTTGGTGGCAAGATTCCTGACCGAACTGAAAACCGAGCAACTGGAGCTGCCCGACCTGTTGAAGCTGGGCGGCCTGATCGGCATCCCCATGGTGCTGGTGATGAAGCAGCCCGATCTGGGTACGGCTCTGACGTACCTTCCGGTGCTCGGCGTGGGCGTGGTGCTGGCCGGTTTGCGCTGGAGATACGCGGCGGCCATTCTGGTTGTCTTCGCGCTCGTGCTGCCGGTGTCGTGGTTCCTGTTGAAGGATTACCAGAAGGCCCGGCTGGTCAGTTTTGTGGACCCCGGTCAGGATCCGAAAGGGAACGGGTATCAGGTGATCCAATCGAGGATCGCGGTGGGGTCGGGCGGAATGTGGGGCCGGGGCGTGACCCATGGGAAGCAGACGCAGTACGGCTTCCTCCCGGTTCCGCACACCGATTTTATTTTCTCCTCCTTCGCCGAGGAGCACGGATTTGTTGGCGTGATATTCTCGCTGGGCTTGTATTTTCTGCTGCTGATGCAAATTGTGCAGAATGCGCAAATGTCCACTGATCGCGCCGGCATGTACATCTGTATGGGCGTGGCGGCCTTGTTGCTGTTTCACGTCCTGGTAAACGTCGGGATGGTGGTGGGACGAATGCCGGTCACCGGGATTCCACTGCCGCTGATGAGTTCCGGCGGAAGCAATATCATGTCCGTTTTTCTGATGCTGGGGCTGGTGAATAACGTGCGGCTCCGGCGTTTTATCGGCTGAGCCGGCCCTGTGGAGCAGGCCTTTGGCCTGCGGCGGCTTTGCCGCGAGCTATTGAACGAAGCGCGGCCGGGAGTGGCCGCTTCGAGGAAAGAAACGCTGGTTTAGGCGGGTTCACGCTTCGAAGGAATTGAGCTGCCCGGGTGCCGTTATCGGCGGCAACCGGTCGGCAACAAGCTGCCGGGAGTGTTGCGGCGGGTGCTGGCTGCGCCTCCCTGCTTCGGGCGGCCGAAAAGTTTGATGAAGTGTGCGCCGGGG
>CAYVPZ010000385.1:0-5268 GCA_964453955.1 uncultured Solibacteraceae bacterium
GTCGTCCACCGCGCTGGTGAATCTGGTTTACAAAAACGGCGTCGCGGGCATTATCGCCACGGATCGCGCCTCGGCTCACCTGGCGGAACAGATCGCGGTGAAAACGTTTGTGCCGGTCATCGCCCTCTCTTCCGACAAGGCGCTGACCTCCACGAACATTCCGTGGATCTTCCGTTTGCCGCCCGATACGCCGCTGGATGACGCCGTGCGCGCCATGGTGGAAGCCGCGCATAAGGGCGGCCTCAACCGTGGCGCAATTCGCAACGTGCTGGCGTCGGGCAACCTGATCGCCGGGAAGTTCCGCTTCGAATCGACGGGCGAGTTACGGTAGGCGCTTCAGCCATGACAAGACATTAATTCGTCGCGGCGCACCCGCGCGCGATGAACCCGCGTCCAAGGGGCAGCGAGGCGGAACGAACCGCCTCACGATCGGAGGACGTCGCAATGTCAAAGAGATTCGGATTCCCGCTGCTGATGCTGCTGGCGGCGCTGATTATCGCGGGCGCTCCCCAGGCGCATGCGGGCGTGCGTTTCGGAGTTGCCGTGGGGCCGGCTTATCCGCCGCCTCCTTACGCCTACGCGCAAGCGTACCCATATCGCCATTACTACGCGTACCCGCTGCCCGCTTACGGTTACTCGTATGGTTATTGGCGCGGATATCGCGACCGCGCTTATTGGGGCGCTACGTCTGGCACGGGCGCGGAGCGCGCGGCTATGGCCGCGGCCGCTGGCGATAACCCGGAGACGCGTCCCCGCAGCGCTACCATGAAGAAGATCATGGCAGTGGGACAACGGGGACGCGTTCGCATTCGTGACCTCAAGGAAAAGAAGGCGCGTGGCGAAAAAATCGCCATGCTCACGGCGTACGACGCGGCGTTCGCGCGCCTGCTCGATGCCGCCGCACTGGACGTGCTGCTGGTCGGCGATTCGCTCGGCATGGTGGTGCTCGGTTACGAAACCACCATCCCGGTTACGCTCGACGACATGCTGCACCACACCAAAGCCGTGGCGCGCGTCGCCCGTCATGCGCTGGTGGTGGCGGACATGCCGTTCCTGACTTATCAGGTCAGTGTGCCCGATGCCGTGCGCAACGCGGGCCGGCTCATCCAGGAGGGCGGAGCCGCGGCGGTGAAGATCGAGGGGGGACGCGCCGTCCTCGATGTCGTCGAGCGGCTGGTCTCTGTCGGTATCCCCGTGATGGGGCATCTCGGTCTGCTGCCGCAGAGCGTTCATCAGCTCAGCGGATTCCGCAAACAGGCGATGACCGCGGACGCGGCGGAGCGGCTCATGGACGACGCCGTCGCTCTCGATCAGGCGGGCGTCTTCGCCATAGTGCTGGAATCCATCCCCGACGAAGTGGCCGCCGCGGTGACCGAGCGCGTCTCCGCGCCCACCATCGGCATCGGCGCGGGCCCCGGCTGCGACGGCCAGGTGCTGGTGTGCCACGACGCATTCGGCTTGGCCGGCGAGTACTCGCCTCCCTTCGCCAGGCGCTACGCGCAACTGGGCGAACTGATCTCCGCCGCCGCGCGCGAATACGTCGAGGAAGTCCGCAGCGGCGCGTTTGCGGCGCACGCGCTCAAATGAGCACCGTTGCCGTTCCCACCATCGCGGATCTGCGCCGCCGGGTGCGTGAGGCGCGCCGGAGGGGCCTGGTGATTGGCGCCGTTCCCACCATGGGCGCGCTGCATGAAGGACACGGCCGTCTCATCGAGCGGGCGCGCCAGGAGTGCGGCTTCGTCGTGGTCACCGTGTTCGTGAATCCCACCCAGTTCAACGACCCGGCCGACTACTCCCGGTATCCCCGCGCGCTCGACGCCGACCTTGCCTTCGCCGATGCGCGCGGCGCCGACGTCGTGTTCGCGCCATCCGCGGAGGAGATGTACCCGCGCCCGCGGCAGACGTTCGTCGAAACCGGCGAGGTGGCCGAGTTCATGGAAGGCCGCTTCCGCCCCGGGCACTTTCGCGGCGTCGCCACCGTCGTGGCCAAGCTGCTGAACATCGTGGCGCCCGACCGGGCTTACTTCGGCCAGAAGGACGCGCAGCAGGTGGCCGTTGTCCGGCGCATGGTGGACGACCTCAACTTTCCGGTCGAAATCGTGGAAGTGGGCACCGTCCGCGAGAGCGATGGCCTGGCGCTGAGTTCCCGCAACGCGCGCCTCGGCGCGGAGCAACGGCGCATGGCCGTCGCTTTGTATGAAGCGCTGGACGCCGCGAGGAAGCAGATTGCCGGGGGCGAGCGGAGCCCGGCCGAAGTGAAGCGCTGCGCGGCAGAAGTGCTCGCGCGCTATTCCGGCGTGCGCACTGAATACTTCGAAGTGGCCGATCCGGTCCGGCTCACGCCGCTCGATCATATCGAGGGCCCGGTGCGCCTGGCCGGCGCCATCTGGGTTGGCCAGACCAGGCTGATCGACAACATGCTCGGCGTCCCGCCCGCCCGATAGTCAGGCCTGAGCCTGCGACGATTCGATGTGGAGCAGGCCTTTGGCCTGCGCGGTGTGCCTATTCCGCGCGCAACGCCTGCATCGGATCGATGGAAGCCGCGCGCTGTGCGGGAAGAGCCGAAGCGGTCAGCGCCAGCAGAAGCACGGCAATCGCCGCCAGCGTCAGCACCAGCGGATCGAAAGGGCTCACCCCAAATAGAAACGAGCGCAGCAAATCGGAAGCCGCCACGGCGCCCAGAACGCCAATCACGCAACCAATGCACGCCAGTTTTGCCCCGGAAACGAGAATCAGCCGCATGATCCCCAGCCGCTGAGAGCCGAGGGCCATGCGAATCGCCATCTCCTGCACGCGCGAGGCTACCGAAAACGCAATCACGCTGTAGATACCCAGAACCGCCAGAAGTACGGCCGCGGCGGCGAAGCCGGTGATCACGGTCGTGTTAAAGCGCCTGGGCGCCTCGCTGTCCGAGATGGCCTGCTCCATGGTCTCCACTTGTGTCAGCGCGAGCTGTTGGTCGATGGAGCGAACCGTCGCTCGCAGAACGTTCTCCATCTTTTCCGGAGGAAGCGTGCCGCGGAAGACGATATAGCCGCCGTTGCCGTTCAGATCCGCGGGCGAAGCCAGTGAGCCAATCGATGCCTCCGCCTGATCCACCGGCTGGTAGAACTGCTCCTTCACCGGGGCATCGGGCGAGTTGAGTTTCACGTCGGCGATTTCCCCCACCACCGTCAGCCACGGGGTTTGCATCTCCGGCGTGCCGATGCGCAGCCGCTTCCCCAGCGGATCCTGGCCGGGCCAGTAGTGTTCGGCGAGCTTGTGGCTCACAATCACGACTAATTGGGCGCCGGCCTTGTCCGCTTCCGTGAAAAAACGGCCCCTTATTAAGGGAATTTCCATGGTGCGGAAATAATCCCCGATAACCTGCACCGGAGTTGCCAGATTCATGCCCGCGCCTCTCGGCGGAACGTACCCATCAACGATGAACGTTTCGTTCGAATTGTTATCCGATGCGGGCAGAAAGCTGGTCAGTCCCGAGGTAACCGCGCCGGGAATCTGCCGCAAACGCAGCAGTAGTTCCCGGTTGAAGCCATCCACGGCGGACTGGGTCGCGTATTGCTTGTGGGGCAGCGAATACTCGGCCGACGCGACGTTCTGGGGGCGGAAGCCGAGATCGGTGGAGCGCATCTTCTCGAAGCTGCGCAGCAGCAGCCCCGAGGCGGTAAGCAGAACCAGCGCCACCGCGATCTCCGCCACCACCAAAACCGAACGCAGGCGAGCATGCCGTCCGCCCGCCAGTCCGCTGCGTCCGCCCTCTTTCAGCGTCTCGTTCACGCTGGTGCGGAGAGTGGCGAATGCGGGAGCCAGTCCGCACAGCAGTCCGGTTAAGACCGCCAGCAGCAGGGCAAATCCAATCACCTTCCAGTTCAGGCCGATTTCGCCGACGCGCGGCAGGCTCTCCGGCAACAGGCTCTTGCCCACGCGCAGAGCGATCGCGGCCAGCACGATTCCCAGCAAGCCCCCGCTTACGCTCAGGATGAGACTCTCCAGAAACGCCGGCCGCAAAAGCGCCGATGCCCGCGCGCCAAGAGCCTGGCGAATGGCCCTCTCCCTCTGCCTGCGAATGGCCCGCACCAGCAGCAGCCCGGCCAGGTTGGCGCAGGCGATGGACAGCACCACGGCCACCGCCAGAAACAGCGTTCGCACCAGCGGGCGTGCCTGCTCTATCGTCTCCTCCTGCAGCGGACGCACCACCGAGGCGATGCGCAGGCTGGCCATGAATGGCGGATAGCCGCGCATGATTTCCTGCGCCACACGCTCTGCGTCGGCCTGCGCCCGAATGGCCGTAGCGCCGGCCTTCAGGCGTCCCACCATCTGGTAATTCCAGGAAGCGGCCCCCTGCGTCAGCTCGTCATGGGTGAAGCTCATGGGCACCCACAGCTCACAGCGGTTCAGGTGGCCCGGCACCAGCGGAAACTCGAAGTTCCTGGGCATCACGCCAATCACGATGTAGGGTTTCCGGTCGAGCAGAATTCTGGAGCCCAGTATTTGTGAATTCCCCTGGAAGCGGCTTTGCCACGTCGCATAGCTCAATATCGCAAGCTGCTGCGCCTGCTCGTCCTCCGCGGCGGTGAAGACGCGCCCGAACAAAGGACTCACTCCCAGCGCCGGCAGGACCCCACTGGTCAGGCGCGCGGCTTTCACCTGCGCGGGTTCGCCGATGCCGGAAAGCTCGTACCCCGCGAATCCATAACCGCCCAGGCTGTCGAAGGAGCGCGTATCGCGGGCATAAGCGCGGATGTCCGGCGCGGTCACTCCCGCCTCGCCGTTGCCGCCAACATCCGCCCCCTGCAGCCGGTCCGTAACCACCACCAAGCGCTCGGAACCGGGGAATGGCAATGGGCGCAACAGCACGCCTTCCACAATGGAGAAGATCGCGGTGGTTGCGCCGATCCCGAATGCCAGCATTGCGATTGCCGTCACAATAGCCAAGCCGCCTGAAGTTACTCAGCGATACGAAAACTACAGGTTTCGCGCCCAGCAAATCGCAAGCCATCCAGGCTGGAGGATAGGCCCCGACAAGAACAGCCTGTGGAGTCGGACTGTAACCACCGCTGATGCCGCCCCGACTTTCACTAAGGAAGAGCTAGACAAGGTCCCGCTGCGAACCCCAGCCCCCTGGCAGGAGCCCCAGCCGGGTCAGATAATAAACTGGACAGCGCGGTTCCCACTCCGCACTGAGGAACTTACGAAGGAAGGAAAGCCCGCGTGGGGGGAGGAGATGCGTTTTGCGCCGGGATCGGAACAGCCACCAAAGGTGTACGA
>CAYVPZ010000386.1:0-5251 GCA_964453955.1 uncultured Solibacteraceae bacterium
TCGAGCGTGCCGGTGATGGTGTCACGCTGAACCAGGCGGGACATCCTGCTCGGCCCTTTCCGAAGCATCCGCTCCAACCGCTGAAAAAGGACTCTGGGAAGTCCGGTGCTGGTGACCCTCATGACACCGGCATGATACAACGGCTCCATGCGAGTTCTCTTCATCGGTGGCACCGGAATCATCAGCACCGCCTCCACCCGCCTGGCCGCGGAGCGCGGCATCCACCTCACCCTTCTGAACCGCGGCCGCCACGCCCCTGAAAAGGGGCTGGACCTGCCGGCCGGCGTAACCACCCTGACCGTGGATATCGAGGACGAGGCCGCCGCCGCCCGCGCCCTCGGCGACGCCGCCGTCGACGCCGTGGTCAACTGGACCGTCTTCGTGCCCGCGCAGATTGAGCGCGACCTGCGGCTGTTCGCCGGCCGCACCCGCCAGTACGTCTTCATCAGCTCCGCCAGCGCCTACCAGAAACCCGTGGGACACTACCTGATCACCGAATCCACGCCGCTGGCCAACCCTTACTGGCAGTATTCGCGCGACAAGATCGCCTGCGAGGAGCGGCTCATGCGGGCGTATCGCGAGGACGGTTTCCCCATCACCATCGTCCGTCCCTCGCTCACCTACGGCGACACCCAGATCACCCTCGCGGTCAACAGTTGGACGAAATCGTATTCCGTGGTGGACCGCATGCGCCGGGGCAAAAAGGTCATCGTGCCGGGCGACGGCTCCTCGCTCTGGGTGATTACTCACAACAGCGATTTCGCCAAAGGCCTGGTCGGGCTGCTGGGGAGCCCGCAGGTCATCGGACACGCGTTCCACATCACCTCCGACGAGGTGCAGACCTGGGACCAGTATTACCGCATCGTGGCCGAGGCGGCGGGAGCGGAGCCGAAGCTGGTGCACATCCCATCGGATTTCCTCGCCGCCTGCCAGCCCGACGAGTTGGGAAGTCTGACCGGGGACAAAGCCGTCAGCGTGGTTTTCGACAACAGCAAGATCAGGCGCTTCGTCCCCGGCTATTGCGCCACCGTCCCATTTGCGCAGGGCGTTCGCCGGACGCTGGCCTGGTTCGACGCCGACTCGGCGCGCCGCCAGGTGGATGCGGAAGCCGACGCCGCGTGGGACAAGTTGATCGACGCCTGGGAGCGCGGAACCGCCCAGGCGCTGCGCCACTTTCAAGCCCATTGACCGGTATACTTGTGGCAAGAACCGCCCCCTCGCGGTCGCGGCTCGGCAAGGAAGTCATGCTCTCAAACGTAAACAGAATCGGAAGGACAGCCGTGGGGCTCCTCATCGCGGGGCTCCTTTCGACGGCCGCATTCGCTCAGAACCAGTTCGACAACAGCGCCGACGCCACGCTGGCCGGCAATTATTTCGTGCGTGAGCTGTTGGTGACCAATGTGTCGGCAAAGGGAGCCATCGGCCGCGCGCGCAGTGCCATTGGCACGGTTTCATTCAACACGCAGGGGGGTTACACCTTCAACGGCCAGGCCATGGATTCGTCGGTGCAGTCGCTGGTGGCCTCTCCACTTACCGTCAGCAACGGCACCTTTGCGGTGGCCGCCAACGGCATGCTCCAGATGCAGAGCCTGCTCGCCACCGCCTCCGGCAACCCGGACATTCTTCGGGGCGGCGTGGGCATCGCCGGACCGGCGGCCTTCGTGGCCAGCACCACCGAAGGGCCGAACTACGACATGATCGTGGGCATCCCGCTGGCCACCGGCCTCTCGGACGCCAGCCTGCAGGGCCTGTACAAGTTCACCTACCTCGATTTCTTCGGTGGGCAGGCCAGCCAGGTGCGCAACGTCTGGTTCACCCTCAACGCCCTCGGAAATGGAGTCGCCGGGTTCGCCACGCAACCAACCGGCAGCGCCGCGAATATCAGCAACACGCAATTCACGCAGTTCGGCCCCAACGCGGCCTACACGCTTTCGGACGCGAGCGGAGGTTCGCTCAACTTCCAGGATAGCCCCGATCCCACGCTGTTGATCGGCGGCGCCAAGATGTTTTACATCTCGCCGGACGGCCTGATCGTGCTGGGCGGCGACCCCAACGACTACGATCTGCTGATCGGAACGCAGCCCGTCAGCGGCTTTGCCGCCTCCAACGCGGGCGCGTACAGCTTCTACTATGTCGCCGGGCTCGAAGAGAACGCTACCCAGATAACCCCCCAGGGCACCGGGACCGACGTCATTGACGACTACTACGGTTCCAGCAGCACCACGCCGGCCGGGCTGGCCATCGATCACCTGCGCGTCAAAGCGTTGGACGAGGCGCCCGTCGATGAGACGTTCAATGTCTCCTACACGGTGACGTCGACTGGCGCGTTCGATCCCGGTGGAGGCCCGTACCGCTATGTGGTAGGCTCCCGGGATCTGGTGTTCGTCGGCAACGGCCTTGACGGCCAGTATTCGATGATCGTCGGTCTGGCGCAGGGCTACAGCAGGAATTCGAATGTGTATATAAATCCGCTGGGAATCGTGAATGCGGCCAGCTACGCGCCCATCACGAACCCCATCGCCCCGCTGGAAGTGGTTTTGCTGTTCGGGCAGGGCTTCTCGCAAACAACGAAGACCGCCACCCCGTTGCTGCCCACCACTCTGGCCGGTACGCAGGTGTTTATTAACGGCGTAGCCGCGCCGCTCTACATGGTCAGTCCCACGCTGATTGAGGTACAGGTCCCGCTGCACATCGGGCCCGACTGGGGAGTGTCGTACGCCACTTTTCAGGTGGTGAGCAACCAGATTCCCTCGAACCCGGTGACGGTGTACGTGCGCGGGACCGCTCCGGGGATTTTTACCGCCGGAGCGGACGGCATCGGCGGGGCCGCCGTGCTCCACGCAGACGGGTCTCTGGTGGACAGCGCCAACCCCGCCACGTCCAACGAAACGGTGGAGCTTTTCACCACCGGACTGGGGACGGTGACCCCCGGGGTGGGCGATGGCGCCGGCGGCCTCGCGCCTCCTCATGCCAGCATCGCCGACGGAAAACCCATGGTGTACATTGGCGGCATTGCGTCGCCCAGCATCCCGTATGCCGGGCTGGCGCCGGGTTGGGCCGGGCTGTATCAGGTGAACTTCGTGGTGCCGCCTGGTGCGCCGTCGGGCGACCTGAACCTGAGCATTTTGACCGCCGACGGCATCAGCGCGCAGACCACCATCAGCGTTCAGGCGACGGCGCGATAGCGACACCGGTGCAACGTTCCACTCACTGGGCGCGTCCACGAGGACAATAGAAGAGGTGGCCCGAACAGTTCCTGGGAACGGGGAGGGATTATGTTCTTATTCAACTTCAACCGAAGCGCGTGCGCAGTGGCTGTGCTGCTGGCGGTTTCCGCCGCCGGGCAGAATTTCGACAACAGCGCCAACGCGAGATTGAAGGGCAGCTACTTTGTCCGCGAGGTTCTTGTCACCAACGTGAACGCGCAGGGCGCGGTGGGCCAGGCGCTCAGCGCGGTGGGCACCATGATCTTCGATGGGGCCGGCGATTACACGTTCACCGGGACGATGATGAACTCCAACCCGGCACAACAGAATACCAGCTACTCGGTGGCCGGCAACTATCAACTGGCGGCCAATGGTTTTCTGTGGATCGACAGCACGGTGGGCACCTACACCGACAGCTCCGGCAACGCGGAACCCGACGTAGCCTATGGCGGCGTGGGGGCGGCGGGCCCCAATGCGTTCGTGGCCAGCACCACCGAGAACGTGAACTACGACCTGCTGATCGGAATCCCCCTGGCCGCGACCACCAACTCCAGTTTCACCGGCGCCTGGAACGCCGCGTATCTGGACTTTTCATCGGCCGACGTGACCAAAGTCCGCGACGCCACGCTCGCGCTTACGGCGGACGGAAAGGGGAACCTCGGGAGCGTCGCCGTGTCCGGCTACGCCGCGAACCAGAACAGCACCATCCTCAGTCAGACCGCCTCCGGCGCAACCTATTCGCTGCCCGGCGTCACCGCCACCGGCGGCGCCATCAACTTCGGCTCCTCGGCGACGCTGGTCGGCGGCAGCATGTCCTTCATGGTTTCGCCCGACGGAAAGCTGTTCGTGGGCGGCTCCCCCAACGACTTCGACATGCTGGTGGGAACGACGGCGGTGGCCAATGCGAACGCGGCCATATACCAGGGCTTCTATTTCCTCGGCGGGCTGGAAGACGACGCCTCGGAACTGGCCGCGGAGAGCCAGAGCACCGTGGACGCGTTTTACGGCTCCTCGAGTGTTACCGGCTCCGGCGGCATCTCCATCAACCACCTGCGCGTCAACCCGCTGGGCGTGTACCCCCACGACTACACTTACAACGACAACTACACCGTTCCCGCAACCGGCGGTTTTGAGCCCTCCAACGAACCGGATCAGTTCATGCTGGGGGCGAACGGGCAGGTGGTGATTGCCAGCGGCGTGGGTACCTGGTATTCGGTCATGGTGGGTCTGCAGGTGGCGAACCCCACCGGGACGGGCGTTTTCCTGAACCCGCTGGGCATCGTGAACGCGGGCAATTTCGCTCCCGCCACGAATCCGGTGGCGCCGCTGGAGATGGTGCTGCTGTTCGGCAACGGCATCGCCACCAGCGATTGGGATGCCACCACGTTTCCTCTTCCCACGGCCACGCCCGACGGCGTCGAGGTGCTGATCAATGGATCCCCCGTGCCGCTGTTGCGGACAAGAGCCAGCCTGAATCCGAACCTCATCTATGCGGTGGTTCCGAGCGCCATCGGCCCGGCCAGCGGCGTGTATTACGCCACGTTTGAGGTTGCCAACAAAAACGGGAAGTCCCAGCCGGTGACCATGTACACCAACTACACGGCCCCGGGGCTGTTCGCCATTTCGGAGGGCGGGGTTGGAAATGGCGCGCTGCACGCCAACGGAAGCTGGGTGACGGCGGCCGACCCGGCCAACGTCACCGAGACCGTGCTGCTGTTTACGACGGGTCTGGGCGGAGTAACCCCGGCGGTGCCGGACGGAACGCTCCCCACCTCCAGCACCCTGAACGCGACCCCGACCGTCTACATCAGCACCTGGAACTCGGTTTTGCCGTATGCCGGCCCCGCGCCCTGCTGCGTCGGGCTCGATCAGGTGAACCTCACCGTACCCCCGGTGGCCACTGCGGACTGGTATCTGGACGTCTGGGCGCTGGACCCGGTTGGGCTGGACGGCGGCGAGAGTTACGAGGCCACCATCAACGTGGCTGGCGGGGCGGCGGCTGGCGCCGGTGCGATCGAATCACGGCTGCCGGCGTGGATGCGTGC
>CAYVPZ010000387.1:0-5248 GCA_964453955.1 uncultured Solibacteraceae bacterium
CGTCGTAGGCCCGGAACGTGCGCAGAAGCCCGGCGATTTCCAGATGGGCGCGCTTGTTATCGAAAGCCAACTTGCTGATGAAATCCGGAGTCGCGTTCGGCGTGGTCGGCGTGCCCAGCGTGCCGCTGCCGCCGGTGTCCAGAATGGTTCCGCAGTAAGTGGCGGCGAGAGCCGCGGGACAGGTTACCGCGCTGCCCGCGTATTGCTGTGCGTCCTCGGCGGCGAACGCCCAGGCTACATGATCGTTGGGGTGAAACGCGACGCGGATGCCCGGCTGGCGCGTCCATGTCAAGCCCACCTGGTAGTTCGTGTCCATGTCCTGCGAGTAGAAGACGTCACTCGGGTTTGGAGAGACCCCCACCCGGTTCGGCGTCAGCAGTCCCCATGACTGTCCGGCCAGAATCTCGAACTTGCTCTTCTGAATATCCACCCAGTACAGCCGCATGCGCAGCGTGTCTGAATTGCTCTCCTGAAAAACGTTTTCCGCCACGGGTCCGAGGAAGTCAGCCTCCACGTATCCACGCACTTTCGCGCCCATGACGTCGCTGTCCATTTTCAAGCCGATGCGCGAGTTCTGGTTGCTGAAACGCAGTTCGCTCAAGTTGCCCGGAGCTGAAGTGGCAGTGGCGTACGGTATACTGCCAAAGCTGGTTCCGATGCCACCCGAGTTGGTGGAGCGGAAAATGCCCGTGAAGTCCATGAAGCCCACCGGCGTGAAGTCCGCCACGCCGATCTTGAACGAAATCGGCGACTGGTTCTCCACAGCGTTGCCGGATGCCTGCGGTGCAGGCAGCGGTGCGGGGCTGGAAGGAAGCACCGGACTCGTGGTGGCCACCTCGCCTAACTTCTTCGCGTTCGGAATCGAAAACTGGGCATCGTTGTTCTGTGCCGGGTTCTGCGCAGGCGCCAGCTTCTCGATGAGCTTCTTCTGCTCTTCCAGCGCGCCGCGCAGTTGTTCGATCTCCTTCTGCTGCGCCGTTAGTAACGCACGCAGTTGGTCAATATCGGTTCCTTGCGTCTGCGTTGGATCAGAAGCTAGATTAGCCCCCGACAAAATCGCAGCGCAAACCATAATTGCGAGTGCAATCCCAAACCATCTCAAGCACGCGTGACCTCTGGTCATTCGGTCGTACACTCCTTTCCTTATTCGTAGTCGGATGAGGTTCCCTGAATTGAAAAGCGAACCTTGAGGATAGCGGCCCTGGATTAGCAGAATGTGAAGATTCAGTGACAAACTGGTTACAGCCGTCTCGCCGAGCACGATTTATGTGCTGCTTACGGTATGGCGACCGATTTCAGAGGCCGGGGGCTTTGCAGGGTGCGGTGAAAGCGGATACGGGCGGATATGGAGCGAACCCGTTCACTGATTGGCACTGTGACAGCGGTGTCCGTCTGGCGTTGTCGTGCTCTGCCACGGATGCTCAGAATGCGTAATTCAGTTCGATGTAGCCGAACTTGGAATCGGGTCCGGCCGGGAAGATCTTGCGGATGACTGCGCCGCCCTGGGCATAGCCGAAATAGAGGCCAAGCGCGAGCGAGCGATACAACTGAAAATCGGCGCCGGTGTCATAGACGTCGGCCAGGGCGGACAGGCCATTGGAGGGACGCCCGTTGAACCCGAAGGTCCACGGCTGAAACGCGCCGCCTCCGCTGTACCACAGGTCGTGGCTGTTTGAAAGCCACACGTCGTGGAAATCGCTGCGGAACGTGACTCGCTTATACGGGCGCAGAATCAACTCGGCGAACAGGTCGCTGTTGTTCATCTCGTTGTAGAAGGGGAAGCGGGCGTAAATGCGCGGCGTGGGCAGCATGCTGAAGAACGTGCCGTGCGTATTGTCGTTGGGGTTGCCGTCGCCGCTGGACCAGAAGAACCCGCCGCGGAGCCAGGGCTGGAGGCGGCCGAAGCCATTGGGCTGGAATCCGGCCTCGGTATTGGCCGCCCCGGACTTCTGGTTCTCCGTGCCCCACTTTCCGGTCTGCACCGCGCCCCATTCCAGCACGTCGAAGGCACCGGCTGCGGTGACGACATCCTGGATGTAGTGGCCCCCGAATGTGGCAATATTGATGCCGCCGAAGTCGTGGGCCTTCGCGGCCGCCGGGCGGTTGTCGGTTTTCACGACGGGGCGGTCGTCGTTGTAGTACATACCGAAAACGCGCCACTCCGCGTTGCTGTGGCCGTAGCCGATATCGCGAGTGAGCGCGGCGTATGCGAAGGGCGTCTTTACCCAGCCCCAACCATCGGTCTGGAAGACACCGCGCGTGGGGATCGCGCCGACCGCGGTGAAATCCCAACCGTTGGACCACCAGTCGTAGTGAGCTCCGTCGAAGCTGCGGCGGACATCGGAAAACCCGAAGGTTCCAATGAGATGCTGCTGAATGCGGCTGGCCCGCAGGGCAGTCAGCGTGCTATCTTTCGGTTTCCCTTCCATGCCGTCGGCGAACTCGAAACGGCCCATCTGCATGCTGGAGTTATCGCCCTTGAGGCGCAGGAAGCCCTGCTTCAC
Source organism: uncultured Solibacteraceae bacterium (assembly GCA_964453955.1). Classification (GTDB taxonomy): domain Bacteria; phylum Acidobacteriota; class Terriglobia; order Bryobacterales; family Bryobacteraceae; genus CAWACP01. The sequence continues at coordinate 2,505 of CAYVPZ010000387.1, forward strand.
AAAAAAGCCGGCGGCGTCGGAGTTTTTGTTATTGGCCGCGAAATAGGAAGCGCCCAGTCCGTATTGCCCGAGCGGCGAGGCCTGCACCGCACCCGTCGGCAGACCCAGCAGGATGGGCGCGGCAAAATCGAGGGTCCAGTCGTAGCGCTGCGTCTTTTGCGAAAACGCCAGTTGCAGGAGCGAGCCCGAGTAGCTGTAGTTGCATTGACCGGTGCCCTGGAAGAAGTCCCAGAACTCATAGCGCTCAAGAACGCTGCCGGAAACGTCGACCGAACCGATGTGCACTGGCTCGGCGTCGGACTGCTGCGCATTTGCGGCGACGCCGCCGGCGAGGAGCGCCAACACGCAAAAATGGGCACACTTCATGCACGATCTCCTTCGAGGAATAGGACGGCTGAGTGGACGCCTCCAGGCGCACCCTGACCCACGAGTATTGCTCGATTCTAAAGGCGGCAAACCCCAAAGTCCATAGCATTTTTCTATGATGGGCGCGCACTTCAGCAGGGCGCTGATGAATCCAAAGCCCGCTTGTTCACACGCGCGGTTCAAAAACGCTGCCCCTGGTTGCGAGCGTTCACCGAATCCCACCAGTGATGGAGCGGGACCTAAGACCTACGCGCCGGCACGGCTGGCCCTGGTGTGCTGCTCCAGTACGACAGCGCCAGTTTGATAATGCGCGCGACGTCATGCACGCGAAGCGGCTTGGGAAGAAGATCGTAACCACCCCTGCGGATGAGTTCCTGCCACAGGTAAGGGTCGGCAACACCGGACATCAGGATGACGCAGGCCTGGTGTGGAGAATCCGCGAGCCGTTGAACCGCCGTCCTCCACTCGATACCTGGCCAATCGCGATCGAACAGGATAACCGGCGCAGTCAATTCGTTCGCCAGGGCGCGCCCCTGCTCGCACGATTCGGCGAAGTACACGTCCAATGGTTCCAGTCCGGTAATGCTCGTAAGAACGCGCCGGTCCTGGTCGCTCACTACGAGGGCAACGATCGGAACACGGGACGGCAGGGCCATTCGACCGAGAACGGCGCCGGTGAACAACGAATGTATCCCTCGCCACACACGCGGCACGCGAAGACCGCCGCGGCTATGATTTACGGGCTTTGAGGCTCGCGCCATGCGGTCTGGTTTCGAGCTTACCGTCGATCCAAACTTGTTGGAATACCAGCGTGAAGGTATTTGCAGCCGCAGTATGCCCGCGGAACTTTCCACTACCGATCTGCGGGCCTCAGAACTACCACATTGCTGGTATGGTCAAAGGCCTTCAGGTCCGGATACACTGCTCTTGACTCATTCCCCGTTAGCGAGACGGGCACAATTCTTGAATGGTTAGAAGGTACCCGTCTCGCCCCTCCTTGTTCCGCGCTTCGAACGCCGAGCCAGTCAATCCCGCTCCCCATTTACGCCAAATACCAGGGTCTTCCGGTTGAAATTACCAACGGGCAGGTATGGTCAACCCAGCGCTCTTGCGATAGCTTTGAACCAGGTGCTTGGTGATGTGCAATTCGTTGGCGATGCTCCGGCGCGCCTCCGAAATGCAATCGAGGTGATGTTGTGAGAGTAACAATGCTATTCGCGTCCTGCGTGACTATGGCGCTTGCCCTTCCCGCCTACGCCAATTCGACGATCAGGATTGGCACGATGCCCGCGCTGTATGAACCGCCCGAGTCAGAGTATAGCCAGCCTGTGTCGATGTCGGGTTTTCACTTTGAGGCCAATGAAGAGACCGGGCGTGTTCGCGTGGTCGTCGATTATGACGCTCCCATTCTTAACCCACGTGTCTACGACCCGGGGCCGGGAACAACCGAAGCGGAGATTCCGGGCCTCACCTGGAACGCCGCAACACGTTCGGTGGTTTACGCCGTCAACGGGCGGGAGACTGTGTGTGCTGCCGCGCAGTCGGGCAAAAAGTTGAAGCTGCAGAACACCGGAGCCTGCACAGTCACCGCTACAGAGGGCGACCACGTGAACGACAATGGCGACCACATTAAAGTGATCGAGACCTGGTTTGAGGCGCACTGACCGGCCGGCCTTGGCAACCACCAGATCGGCGTCAGGCCAAAGTTGAGCGAGCTTAGACTCTGATTCGTGCGCTCGTCGCCTTCGGCACACGGCGAGACACGCTTTAGAAAGCACCGGCGGGGCAGGTCGGCAACGGTTTTTGACCAGCGCCGGTTATCCGGCGCCCCCGCCACCAGTTCTCAGCATCGGGTCGCGATGCGCCGATCCACTTCCCGCGTCGACACCGCCGGGCAGGCACAGCGCCTCGCACAATCGCGACCCCTTTGCTGCGGACGAATTGGCGTCTTGAATGGCAGAAAGGAATCACCGTGGCGGACCAATCCTTAATGAATACGACGATCCTGCTCCTGGTCTCCGATCCGATTGTACGTTTCGTTATTGAGGATACGTTGGCGGGCGCAGGATACATGGTTTTGGCTGCTGGCGACCTCGGGCGGGCGGTGGACCAGTTGACAAGGTGCACTCCCGATCTGTTGATCACGCGCAATTATGTTGCCAGCATGCCGGGGCACGATGCAGCTATGTATCTGCGCAACAAATGTCTGGGAATGAGGGTTCTGATCGTCGGGGGTCTCCTTGACGACCAGCGCCTCCGGACTCGAGAAGAGATACAGGGATTTGAAGTATTCCCAAAGCCATATACCGCAACCGAACTGGTGCGCAAGGTGAAGGAAGTTTTGGCTAAACCGCGCGATCGAGCAGCAGGAGGAACAG
>CAYVPZ010000388.1:0-5238 GCA_964453955.1 uncultured Solibacteraceae bacterium
CCAGGCGATGTTCTGGGCCAGCGTCGCGCTGAACAAAAAAGTCTCCTGGGGAACGAAACCAATCTGCCGCCGCAATTCCTCCGGGTCGACCGCGCGCACATCGAAGCCATCCACCAGCACGCTGCCCGCGGTGGTATCGAGCAGGCGCGGGATCAGCGAAACCAATGTGCTCTTGCCGCTGCCGGTATGCCCCACCACGGCCACCGTCGCGCCGGCGGCGATCTTCAGATCCACTCTCTGCAACGCCGCGCCCGCGGAATAACGCACCTTCACGCCATCGAACCGAATCTCGCCGCGCAACCTCTCCGGCAGCGGCGTGGGATGGGGCGGAGCGGCGATGGCCGGACGCTCGTCCATGAGCTGCATGATGCGCTCCCACGACGCCTTGCCCCGCTGCATCAGATTCACCACCCAGCCCATCGCGATCATGGGCCACACCAGCACTCCCATGAACGTGTTGAACATGACGAACTGGCCGAGCGTGATGTGGTGGGTCAACATGCGGTAGCCGCCGGCCCACAGCACGATGAGAAACATGACGCCCACCAGCGCCTGCAGCAGCGGATTGAACAACGCCGACAGGCGCGCCAGCCGGATGTTCTGGTCGACGTACAGGAGGTTGAGCGACTCGAACTTCTCCAGCTCGGCCTTCTCCTGGACGTAGGCGCGCACCACGCGGGCGCCGGACAGGTTCTCCTGCACGCGGCTGCTGATGTCGGAAAACAGAGCCTGGATCTTCTCGAAGCGGTCGTGAATGCGCCGGCCGAAGTACACCACCACGAAGCTCACCACCGGAGCCGGGATCAGCACGGTGATGACCAGCACCCAGTCCACCTTCACCATGATGGCGATGGCGAAGATCAGCGTGAAGACGGTCTCGGTCCAGTACATCACGCCGGGGCCGAGGGCCATGCGCACGGCGTTGAGGTCGTTGGTGGCGCGGGCCATGATGTCGCCCACGCGGTAGCGCGCGAAGAAATCGGACGACAGGCGGATCAGGTGCGCGAACAAATCGTTGCGCAGATCGTACTCGACGTCGCGCGACATGCCCACCAGGATGACGCGCATCCAGTACAGGAAGAACCCCTTGGCCAGCGATAAAACCACCATCAGCGCCGCGAGCCGCGTCACGCTGGACAGTTGGAAGCCTTTCACCAGGGAGTCCACGCCGGCGCCGATGGCCAGCGGCAGAGCCGCCCCCATGACGTCCTTCAGGATGAGCGACCCCATGCCCAGAAACAGCGCGCGGCGATAACGCCAGAGGTATGGGAAAGCCCGGCGGTAGACCTTGAGCATGGCCGATGACTATGCCGCGGGCCGCGGTCTGGCCGGCGCGCACTCGATGGTGGCGGAGGCGCCTTCCAGGCCCGGCGACGAAGCCGTGACCTTCAACGCGCCATCCTGCTTCGAAGCCTGCACAATGGCCATGCACAGGCCGTTGAACGCTTTGCGCTGCGCGCCCTTGTCGGATTCGTGACTGCTGGGGTCACCGTTGCCCACGCCGATCAGCCGCCCGTTGCCTTCCACGCTGAACGTGATTTCGTTCGCGGCCACGGACACGATGCGATTCTGCGCGTCCACCACTTCCACCGCCACCAGCGACACGTCCTCGCCGTCGGCCGCGATGCTGGTGCGATCCGGCCGCAGAACAATGCGCGCAGGCGCGCCGGTGGTCTCGCGCTTTGCCGTGAGCACCTGCTGTCCGCCCTGCCAGCCGCGCGCTTCGAGCACTCCGGGTTCGTATTTCACGGTCCACTCGATGTGCGAGTGCTTCACGACGTCCCGCGCGCCCAAGCTGCGACCGTTAAGGAACAACTCGACGCGATCCAGATTGGTGTGGCACCACACCGAGATCTCATCGCCCCGCTCCCAGTTCCAGTGCGGGAAAAGATGCAGCACGGGCTTCGATCCCCACCACGCCTGGTAGTAATAGAAGTTGTCCTTGGCGAAACCGCAGGTGTCCATTATGCCGAAGTGCGAGTTGATGCACGGCCAGCCGTACGGCGTGGGCTCGCCGCGGTAATCGAACCCGGTCCAAACGAAGCCGCCCTCGAGAAACGGCCGCGCGGCGTAAACGCTCCACCAGCGCTCGGCGGGGAGCGCCCACTTCGGAGCATTCAGGTCGTAGGCGCTGACATACCCTTTCTCGTTGTCGTTGGCGTAAATGCCCCGCGTGGACACGGTGCTCCCCGTTTCCGAGCCGATCATGGGCTGATCGGGCATCTGCTTGTGATAGGCGTCGATATCCTTCTCGTGGTAGTTGAAGCCGCGGACGTCCATCAGCGGGGCGGCGCCGTGCCAGCCGCCGTAGTTCATGGCGGCGGTCACGGGACGCGTGGGGTCCAGCCGGTGGGCCAGCCGCTTCATGCTGGTCAGGACGCGCTTACCGAGTTCCGTCTCCTGTTGCTGCTCCTCGTTGCCCATGGACCACAGCACCACGCACGGATGATTGCGGTCCCGGCGCATCAGACGTTCCAGCTCGCTCAGGCCCTCGGGGTTCGACGACATCATGCGCGTCTCGTCCATCACCAGCATGCCCAAACGGTCGCAGGCGTCGAGCAGTTCCGGCGTCGGCGGATTGTGCGACGTGCGGTAGGCGTTCGAGCCCATCTCTTTCAGGCGCCCGATGCGGTAATACTGAATGCGGTCCGGCAGCGCCGCGCCCACGCCCGCGTGGTCCTGGTGATTGCAGGTTCCCTTCACCTCCACGTGCTGGCCGTTCAGGAAAAAGCCGTCGTTGGCGTCGAAGCGCAGCGTGCGGATGCCAAACGGTGTTTCATAACGATCCAGCACGGCGCCGAGGGTCTCCACGGTGGTTCGCAGGTTGTAAAGATTCGGCGTATCCGGCGACCAGAGAGCTGGGTTGCCCACCGCGATCTCCTGCTCGAATTCCAGCCGGCCCCACGGCTTCACCGGCGCGGGCGCGGAGCGAACCGTCCCGATCACCCTGCCTCCGCCATCCACCACCGCCGACACCACCTGACAGGTGCGCTCGTCATCGCCGTCGTTTTCGACCTCGGTGGTGACCCGGACCGTGGCCGCGTTGCCCCTCACCTCCGCGCGCACGAACGTGCCCCAATGGGCCACATGCACGGGAGAGGTTTTCGTCAGCCAGACATGCCGGTAGATGCCCGCGCCCTCGTAGAACCAGCCTTCGTTGAGGGACGCGTCCGCCCGCACCACCAGCACGTTCTTGTCGCCATAGTTGACGAAATCGGTTATGTCGAAACGGAAGGGCGCGTAGCCGCTGAGGTTCCTGCCGATGTAGTGCCCATTGAAGGCGACGATCGAATCGCGGAAAATTCCATCGAACTCCAGCGCGATGCGCCGGCCGATGTCGGCAGACGGAATATCGAACACGCGCCGGTACCAGCCGATGCTGGTGGCCGGGTACTTGCGCCCCAGCGGCTTCGACCCGTGCGAGTAGAGATCCTTGTCGTTCTCGAACGGCAGTTCCACGGCCCAGTCGTGCGGCAGATCGACTTTTTTCCACGCGCTGTCGTCATACTTAATGTTGCCCGGTGGAAACAGTTCGCCGGATTTGGCGAAGGTCTCGCCCTTGCCGCCGCCGAAACCGAAATCGCGTGCCGGGTCGTCGGCATGGCCGAGGCTGAAGCGCCAGCCGGCATCGAGCAGGAGCCGTTCTCTGGGCAACGTGGAGCCTTCCGGGGCCGGGGTATCGCCGTCAGCGGAAAGAAGCGCGGCGCTCGCGGGGACCGCAATGCCGCTCTTGAGCAGATCTCGTCGTGTCATGCTTGCTGGACCTGAAAAAACGATGGTATCGCAACGGAGTGGGGCAGGTTTTCAACCTGCGGCCGATTTTCAATCGGCCCCGGGGCGGGTTGGAAACCCGCCGCAGGATGCAATCCTGCCCCACTTCTGTCCAGCGCAACGGAGGTCGATTCCATGCACGTGATTGCCGACGTTTGCATCATCCCGATTGGTATCGGCGTTTCGGTGTCGCGCGAGATCGCCGCCTGCGAGCGGGTGTTCGCGGAGGCGGGGCTCTCGACGAAACTGCACGCCTATGGCACCAATGTGGAAGGGGAGTGGGAAGCCGTCTTCGCCGCAGTGAAACGCTGTCATCAGGTGCTGCACGAGGCGGGCGTGCCGCGCATCTCCACCAGCATGCGCTTCGGCACGAGGACGGACCGCGCGCAGTCCATGGAGGACAAGGTCCGCAGTGTGGAGACCAAACTGAGTGAATCGTGAATCGTCGATAATGGAACTCATACACTCTCCCGCACAATCCCAGGCGTCGGAAAGCCGCGCGTCGAAGATGCTCCGCGAGGTCTTCGAATCCGGCCGGCCGCTCACCTACGTCCGCACAACCGAGGAAGAGCGCCTGGCCAGAGTGTTGCGCGAGGTGAGTCTGCGGCTGGACCCCTCCGCGCCGCTGCCCGTCTGGACGTGGAGCCTCACCGAGGGGCTGCGGCGCGGCGAGGGCGAAGCCGAAGCCGGCGCCCACGATCCCCGCGTCGCGCTGGACTTCATCGACGAGCACGCTTACCCGGCCATCTTCCACCTCAAGGATTTTCACGAGCCGCTGCGCGACTCCGCGGAAATCCGCCGCCGCCTCCGCGACCTCTACGCCAACTGCCTGGACAAGCGGAAGTTCATTGTGGTCAGCTCGCCCGTGCGGGCCATCCCGGAGGAACTCGACCGCAGTTTCCTGTACGTGGAGATGCGCACGCCCGACGTGGTCGAGCTGGCGGAGTTTCTCGAGGACGAGGGCGTCGACACGGCCGAGGCTACCCGGCTGCAATTCGCGCGCGCCTTGCAGGGGCTCACCCTCGATGAAGCGCGCTACGCTTTGCGCCGCGCTCAGGCGGCCAGCCGGCGTCTGGGACCCGAGTCCGTCCCCTTCCTGCTGGAGGAAAAGCGCGCGCTGGTCAGCCGCGGCGGGGTTATTGAGTACATTACCGGCGGCACCACCATTGGCGAGGTGGGCGGCCTCGACAACCTCAAGAAGTGGCTGCTGGAGCGCCGCAAGCTCTTCCAGATGCGCGACACGCTGAGCGCGGAGATCGTGCCCAAGGGGTTGCTCATGATGGGCATCCCGGGCTGCGGCAAGAGCCTCTGCGTGAAGGCCATCGCCTCCCATTTCGACCTTCCGCTTTACCGCCTGGACATGATCGAAATCTTCTCCGGACGGCACGGCAAACCCGAGGGGGTTTTCGTCGCGTCGTGCAAGATGATGGAGGACATGGCGCCCGCGGTGCTGTGGTTCGACGAGAT
>CAYVPZ010000389.1:0-5193 GCA_964453955.1 uncultured Solibacteraceae bacterium
TCATTTGAGGGCTTCGATGGAGGCGCCGGTTCGCGCTGGCCAGCTTCCCGCGAGATCGAATCCTACTGGTATCCGGTGTGGCTGTGCTACCCCGCGGGCATGCTGGCCGACAGCAGGGTGGTGGACGCCCCGCCGCATAAAATCTCCATCGATGAATGCGTGGCCATGGCGTCCGACTACGAGTTGCTGGTGCTGTTCACATCCACACCCGGTTTCCACGTGGACGTGAGGATCGCCGAGATGATGAAGGACGTCAACGCGAAGCTCAAGGTAGCGTTCGTGGGTCCGCCGGTCACGGTGGAGCCCGATAAGGCGTTTCAGGACACCAGTGCGGTGGATTTCATCGTGCGCCGCGAGTTCGACTATCAAATTGCCAACTACGCCAAAGGCACGCCGCTTTCCGATTTGCCAGGCGTCAGCTACCGCAAGAACGGGAACGTGGTGCACAATCCCGAAGGCGCGGTAATCGAGAACCTGGACGAGCTTCCGTGGGTGACGAAGACCTACAAGCGGGACCTCGACTTCCGCCGCTACAACGTTCCGTTCCTGCTGAATCCGTATATCTCCTTCTACACCACGCGCGGTTGCCCGGCCATGTGCACGTTCTGCCTGTGGCCGCAGACGCACTCCGGACATCGCTGGAGGCTGCGCTCGTCCACCGATATCGCCGCGGAAGTGAAGTTCACGCTGGAGAACTTCCCAGGCCTGAAGGAGATCTTCTTCGACGACGACACCTTCAACTACAAGAAGCAGCGCACCATCGAGCTGTGCGAGAAGCTGGGGCCGCTGGACTTCACGTGGTCCTGCACATCGCGCGTGACCACCGACTACGACACCCTGAAGGCCATGAAGGAAGCCGGCTGCCGGCTGCTCATCGTGGGCTACGAAAGCGGCGACGAGCAGATTCTGCGCAATATCAAGAAAGGCGCCACCGTGGATGCCGCGCGGCGCTTCACCGAGCACGCGCACAAGCTGGGGCTGGTGATTCACGGCGATTTCATCGTGGGTCTGCCCGGGGAAACCCGCGAGAGCCTGCGCAAGAGCATCGACTTCGCCAAATCGCTGGACGTGGAGACCATCCAGGTGTCCATCGGCCACGCCTACCCGGGCACCGAGTTTTACGATTTCGCGAAGAAGAACGATTTGTTCACCATCGAGTCGATGACCGACGAGAGCGGCCATCAGCTCCCCAACATCATTTACCCGGGGCTCAACCGCGGTGAGCTGGTGGAGTGGGTGGAGCGCTTCTACGACGAATACTACTTCCGCCCAAAGACGGCGTGGCGCGTGGTAAGCAAAGCGATCGCCAACCGCGATCTGCCGCGTTTGTATAAGGAAGCGCGCGAATACCTGTCGCTGCGTTCCAAGCGCAAAAAGTTCATCAGCGAGCAGCGCACCACGAACGGCGCGTCGGCGCTCAGCGAGGTGGGGGAACGCGTTTCTTGAGCGCCGGGCAAAACGCAAACGCACGGCTGGCTTTCAAAACACGTCTCGTCACGCTGATCGTCATTTTCAGTCAGGCCCTTGGAAACTGGTCGCTCGCCTGGGGCATGAAGCACGACGCCGCGCATATGGCTCTCTCGCCGATTGCGGTGTTGCGGACCATTTTCAGCCCGTGGGTGGGCCTGGGGATCGTGCTGCTGATTCTCTGGCTGCTTTCGCGCATGGCCCTGCTCAGTTGGGCCGATCTGAGCTACGTGCTGCCGGTGACGTCGGTGGGCTACGTCATTTCCGCCATTCTGGGCAAATACTCGCTCGCCGAGGAGATCTCTCCGGCGCGCTGGGCCGGCATAGCGCTAATCGTCGCGGGAACGGCCCTGGTGGGCCGCACCGAACGGAACACGACGCAGACTCCGCTGGCCGTGGAGAGCGGCACATGAGGCCCATCGCCTGGCTGCTTCTTATTACCATGGTGGGCAGCACGGTGACCGGCGATTTGCTTCAATCCATGGAGATGAAACGGCACGGGGAGGTGTGCTTCCGCAACGGCCGCCTGGCATCGGCCTTGTCCGCGCTGGCCCGCAATGCGTACCTCGCCCTCGCCATTTTCTTCATGGCCATCTCGTTCTTTGCGTTTCTCAAGCTGCTGACCGTAGCCGACCTGAGCTTCGCCGTCCCAGCCTCGGCCGCCAGCTTCGTGCTGGAGACGATTCTCGCGAAGATTCTGCTGAAAGAGCAGATCAACCGCCTGCGCTGGGCGGGCGCGGCCCTGGTGGCTTGCGGCGTGGCGCTGCTGGCGCTGTAATGACCCTGTGATCTGGCTTCTTGCGGGCATTTCCGCCGCAGCCGCGGCCTACCAGGCGATCGCTCTGCTGGCCACCGTCCGGCACTTCCGCGGTGGAAGGCCTGCTCCGCCGGCTTTCTCGCCGCCCGTCTCCATCCTTAAGCCCATGTACGGCGCCGAGCCCAATCTGTATGAGGCGTTGCGCTCGCACGCCCTGCAGGAGTACCCGGAGTTCGAAATCCTGTTTGGCGTCCGCACGCTCGACGACCCGTGCCTCGCCGATATCGAACGCCTGCGCTGCGAGTTTCCGAACGTGCACATCCGTCTGGTGCAGTGCCGCGGCAAAGCTCCCAACGGCAAGGTGGCGGCGCTCGTCGCTCTGGCTCACGAGGCGCGTCATTCGTTGCTGCTGGTGAACGACGCGGACATCTCCGTGCCCGCGGGCTATTTGCGCGAAGTAGTGGCGCCGCTGGCGGACCCTTCCATCGGCATCGTCACCTGTCTGTACCGCGCCACCGCCGATCACCTGCCGGGCCGCTGGGAGGCTCTGGGCATCGTGACCGATTTCGCTCCGAGCACGCTGGTGGCGCCCTTCGTGGGCATTTCCGAGTTCGGGCTGGGATCCACCATCGCCTTCCGGAGGGACGATCTGAAGGCCATTGGCGGGTTCGAGGCAATCGCCGATTACATCGCCGACGATTACCAGCTCGGCGCGCGCATCCATCGGCTGGGGCGCCGCAACGCGATCTCGCGCGTGGTGGTGGACACGCATCTGGGCGCGTCGACGTGGAAGGAAGTGTGGCAACACCAGGTGCGCTGGGCGCGGACCATTCGTTTATCGCGCGGCGCTTATGCCGGATTGTTTATTACGCAGGCCACGTTCTGGGCGGTTGTGGACGCCGCCTTTGGCCTCTGGTGGCTGGCGCTGCCGCTGCTCGCCCTGCGCATGACCATGGCGATAACGGCGGGCTGGTGGGGCTTGCGCAGCCGCGACGTCCTGCGCCTGTGGCCGCTCATTCCGCTGCGCGACCTGTGGGCCACCGGCGTGTGGCTGGCCGGCTTGTTCGGCACTCGCGTGCGCTGGCGCGATCAGGAACTGACGCTGGATTCGCGTGGGCGCATCGTGGGGACTCGCGACGCGAGCGGCGCTGGTGGCTGACTTTCAGTTCACCCGCTTCAGGTGCGTGTGGGTGTAAAGCTCGAAGTCCTTGCCCGGGGCCGCCAGCCGGAATGTTTCGTCCACTTCGTCGGCGCTGACAATGCGATATGTCTTCTTCGCTCTCCACCCCGGCGCGAGGTTTTCGATGCGCACCGTGACAAACTCCATTGACTTGCCGTCGGCGCTCACCGAATCCAGCGTGTATTCGTTGACAAAGCCCTCATTGTGGAATTGCCTCCACACAAACTTCTTCAGATATTTGTCGTAGCCGATGAAGCCGAGATCCTCGTGCACCTGAGGCTTCGCCGACGGTGACGCCGCCTCGTACACTGTTCTGTCGCGCTGCGACAGGAAGTGCCCGTCCAGCTCGAAGCGATACTCGCGGGAGCTGAATCCGGTTCCGGGCTTGCCCGACACCGGACCTTCCCATTTTCCTTCGAACACCCGCACCACCGCCCACGGGTCCGCCTGGGCTACACCCGCGATGGGGATGGTCAGGGCTACGTACAAAACCACCCAGCGTTTCACAGCTCCCTCTCCATGGCGGGGCGGGGCGTCCCCATCCTCTGCGTCAGGAAGCCGACAATGCCGCACACCACGAAACCGGGCAGCATGATTTCGAGGTATGGATGCTTGCCGTTCACCGTATCGGTGGCCGCCACGAGAAAAGCGAACAACAACCCGAGGGCCGAGCCGACAACGATTCCCCATCCCGTCGATTGCACTTTGCGCGCGAACCAGCCGCTCAGCAGCCCCACAATCATGCCCTTGATCGAGGACCCTACCATGATGCCCGCAATCATTGAGCGAACCTCCGGGTAGAACCACGCCGTTGCGCCGTCCAGCGCCCCGAGTATCAGCCCGAACAACAATCCGATCGCAATCTTGTTCATCGTTTGTTCCTTTCAAGGATAGATTCCGCGTCGGCGGGAATTCCTTTAAAGCACCCGCAGAAAAAACAGCAGGAACTTCACAGCGGCATAAGCCGCCAGCAGCCAGAGCAGAACGGCATTGCGCGACCCGAACCGGCGCAATCGATGCCACCAGGGTTCCGACCAGGCCTCCACAGCCAACCCCTCCTCGAAGCGCTCGATGTCGGCCAGAAGAGCCACGGCGTCGGGATATCGGGCCGCGGGGTCCGCGCTCATCGCCTTGCGGGCGATGGCACCCAGAGCCGGCGGCGCAGGCACCGGCAACACGAACCGCAGCAGCCTGCCCAGTGCGTAGATGTCGGATCTCTGATCCAGCCGGGCGTCGGGGGCGCGAAACCCGGGAGTGCCGCCGACCGCGTCCACGCCCCAATCCATGACGTAGACTTCGCCGAACTCTCCTACCATGACATTTTGGGGCTTCAGGTCGCGATGAATCACGCCCCGCGCATGCGCGAATGCGAGCGCTTCGCCGACACGCCGGATCACTCCGAGGCGGCGGGGCAACGGCGGAAGCCCGGCGATGTAGCGGTCCAGCCGCGCACCGCTGACCAGCTTCATCGCGTAGAACGCGCGCCCATCGGGCAGCGTGCCGGTTTCGTAGATGGGCACGATGGCGGGATGTTCGAGCCGGGCGATAAGCTGCGCTTCCCCCACCAGAGGTGCCTCGAGTACTTTCAGGGCGACGCGGCGATCGAGCTCGCGGTCTCGCGCGGCGTAGACCACGCCCATGCCACCGCGGCCAATCTCGGATTCCAGTTCGTAGCGCGTGGCAGTCAGGTCGGGCAGCGCGCCCACGTGACGCAGATGGTCGAGAACGGAATCGCTCAGGTCCATACGCGCCGCATCTCCTCGCGCAGTTCCGCCGGGCCCGATGTGGC
>CAYVPZ010000390.1:0-5180 GCA_964453955.1 uncultured Solibacteraceae bacterium
ACCGCAAGCAGATAGCAATCGCCAAGCGCTTTCGGCGACGACAGCCGGGAAACCGAACGGGTTGCCGCGCGGAAGGCCGCGTCCAGTTCAAACGGCCCCTGCCGGATTCCCACTCGCGAATCCTCAAGCCAGCGGTCGTACACCTTCCAAGCCTGGCCGATAGTCCGCACATCCTGGCCCATCACCGCGGACGTTGCCAGCAGTCGCAACAGCCCGAGTTGCGTGAACCGGCAAAAGAGGAAACGGCTGTCTCCCTCCCGTGAAAACCAGGTCCACGCGGCGTCGGAGTGCATGTGGCTGGCCCAGCTCAACGCCAGCCACACGTTCAGATCAGGCAAATAAGACGTCGTATGGATTCTCCCGGTCGGGGCTGCCGGCGGCGGGCTTGCCTTTCTTTCCCACCAGCGGTCCCGTCACGTGTCGCGATGGCCGCGGCCGGACTTTGCTCTCGATAGCGCCGGTGATCAGTGAACGAATCGAGGTGTGCTCCGCGGCCGCACGCTGCCGGAGGGCGGCATGAAGGTCGTCTGGAATGTCGATCGTGGTTCGGACGCTCATGCCATAATTATGTCACTGTCCGCTCTCCACCGCCGGAACCGAAAAGCGCTCCCGCACATCCGCGCTGACCGCGGCCGGCTTCCCGGTCCGGGCATCCATGGGACACCACACCGTCAGCGCCCGCGCCAGCACGCAACCATCGCCCGCGCGAACAATCTCGGTATGCCGCTCGAAGCGAATGCGGCTCGCCGCGCCCACCCACGTTCTGGCGATGATCGCGTCGCCGGGAACCGCTGGCCGCTTATAGTCGATCTCGTGGCGGACCACCACCCAGAACAGTGCTGCCCGATCCGCGGCGGGTGCGGCGGCCGTCCAATGCGCCACCGCGGCATCCTGCACCCAGCGCACGTAGGTGACGTTGTTGACATGGCCGAGCTGGTCGATGTCGGCCGGCTCCACGGCGATGGCCAGTTCGAAGACTTCCGGCAGCTCGCTCATAACCTTCCAGTATCCCGCCGCAAAAGACGTAATCTGGATTCGTGGACGTTATCGCGGGGATTCATCCGGTGCGCGAGGCGCTGCGCGCGCGACGCCGTCTGGACCATGTGCTGATTGCACGCGGAGCGGGCGGCCCGCGCATTCAGGAGCTGATCGACCTGTGCCGCCGCGAGGGCACACTCATCCGCTTCGAGCCGCGCGAGGCTCTCGATCGGGCCTCCGCGAAAGCCAGTCATCAGGGCGTGGTGGCGTTCGCGGCGGAGCACGCTTATGCCGATCTCGAGTCCATCGGCGAGTCCGCGAAGCTCGTAGTAGTGCTGGACGGCGTGGAAGATCCGCACAATCTGGGCGCTATCGTACGGACCGCGCACGCCGCCGGCGCCGATGCCGTGGTTATCCCGGAACGCCGCGCTACCGGGATCACGGAGACGGTGGCGAAGGCGGCCGCCGGCGCAGTCGAATACCTTCCCGTCGTGAGGACAGGCAACATCAGCCAGACGCTCGAAAAACTCAAGCAGCGCGGCTTCTGGGTGTACGGCGTCGATGAGCGCGGAGACCATCTCTACCACGAAACCGACTACGCCACGCCAGCAGTGTTCGTGCTCGGCGGCGAGGGCCATGGTCTGCACCAGAACGTGCGCGCGCATTGCGACGTGGTGGTGCGCATACCCATGGCCGGCCGGATTGCTTCGCTGAATGTTTCGGTGGCGGCTGGCGTGGTGCTGTTCGAATGGAGGCGCCGCACGGAATCCGCGAACGGCGGCCCCGGACAGCGCCGTTAGCTTTCAGCCGCACACCAGCGCGCGCACTTCCGCTTCCAGCGCGGGAACCGACAGCACGCCGCTTCCCGAATAGATGTCCCGGCCGCCCGCGAAGTTGAAAAACGCCGCGCCCGCTTCCTCGCCGATAATCTTCAGCGGCGCGAAATCCCACGGCTTCCCCACCGGCTCCATCCACACTTCCACTTCGCCCGCGGCCAGCATCATGGCATCGGCGGCGCCGCCCATGCCGCGCACCGCCCAGTAGCGCGCCATCCAATCGAGCAGCCGGTCGTGAAACTTCGCGCGCGCAAGATGATTGAAGGCGTTGGCGCAAAAAATAGACTCCTCGACGCGCGTTCTCGCCGACACGTGCAGGCGCTTCCCATTGCGATACGCGCCCTCGCCCTTGATGGCGTGGCACAGCCAGCCGAGACACGGAAGGTTGACCATGCCCAGCACCACCTCGCCATCCTGCTCCAGCGCGACCAGGTTCGCCCAAAGCGGCGTGCCGCGCACGAAATCGCGCGTGCCGTCGATGGGATCGACAATCCACTTGCGCCCATTCCGGCTTTCCGCGGAGCTGCCTTCTTCGGCGAGAATCCCGTCGTCGGGAAACGAGCGGAGAATTCGTTCCACTATGGCGCGCTCGCATTGCCGGTCGGCCTCGGTCACCGGAGACGCATCCGGCTTCACCTCGGGCACGATGTACGGCTGCAACCGCCGGGCGATTTCCGCGGCCGTTTCCACGGCCTCGCGAGCGACTATCAGTTCCTGCTCGAAGGGCATGCCTCTATTCTCCGCTACCGCGTCTTCGATGCCAGGCACCGCCGGAGAGTGTTAGCATTTCTACGATGACGTCACGGACCGTCTACACCGTTCTCGAAGAGGCGGCCCAGAGCTGGGGTGATAAGCCGGCGCTGCATCAACCCAACGGAGCGGGCAATTATCGAACCTGGACATGGGACGAATACCGTCGCATTGTGCGCGAGATCGCGTGCGGCCTCCGCCGGCTCGGCATCGACAGGGACGACAAGGTCGCGCTCTTCGCCGAGACTCGCGCGGAGTTTTACCTCGCCGACGTGGGCATCATGGCCGCGGGCGCGGTAGCGGCTGCCCTCTACACCAGCTACCCGCTCCCCGATCAGATCCGCAACCTGCAGCACAGCGACTCGCGCATGATCTTCGTCGAGGACTCCACCGCCATGCGCGCGCTCGAGGGCGCGGCCGGGCCCGATGGACTCAGCGTGCGCTGGGTGCTGCTTACCGGCGCCGTGGAGCCCGGCCAGGACGCCATCACGCTTGACGAGTTGCGCGAGACCGGCCGCCGCGCCATGGCCGAGGATCCGGGCTTCTTCGATCGCATTCACGCCGAGACGCGGCCGGAGGATCCGGCCATCCTGTATCTGACCTCGGGGGCCACCGGCGAGCCCAAGATGGGCCTGGTCTCTCATGGCGCGCTGGTGAGCAACATCGACATGGGTCCGGTGGTGCTGCCCATTACCCCCGACGATTGCACCATCGCTTTTCTGCCCTCGGCGCACATCGCGCAACGCGTGGTGGTGGAACTGGTGCCCATTCGCATGGGCTGCGCGGTGTGGTTTTCTGAAGGGTTGTCGAAAATGCCCTCCGAATTTCGCCGCGTTCGTCCCACTTTTTTCCTGGCGCCGCCCCGCGTCTGGGAGCGCGTCTACGCCAGCGTCAGCAACGAACTCCGCAAGCGCGGCGCGCTGGCCCGGCGCATGTTCTATTTCTCGCTCGGCCTGGGCATGGAAGCGGGGCGGCTGCGCCAGCAGGGAAAGCCGGTCCCGGCGTGGATGCAGCGCGCGCTGAAAATCGCCACCCGCCTGGTCTTCTCGAAGGTTCGCGAGCGGCTCGGAGGAAGGCTGCGCATCGCCGCTTCCGGAGCCGCGCCGCTGGGTCGCGAGCTCGCCGAATTCTACTCCGCCATCGGCATGCCGCTGATCGAAGGCTACGGCCTCACCGAGGGCGGCGTGGTTTCGTTCAACCCTCTGGACCGTTCCAAACCGGGCAGCATCGGGCCGCCCCTGCCCGGCGTCGAGCTGCGCCTTGCCGACGATGGCGAGTTGCTGGTGAAGAGTCCCTGCCTGTTCCTCGGCTACTACAAGGACCCCGTCTCCACCGCGGCGGTGCTGCGCGACGGCTGGCTCTATACCGGCGACATCGCCGAAATCGATTCCGACGGGTACGTCTACATCACCGGCCGCAAGAAAGAACTGATCGTGTCGTCCAACGGCAAGAAGATCTATCCTTCGCGGATCGAGATGTTGTTCAAGAGCGAGCCGGTGATCAACCAGGTGGTGCTCATTGGCGACCGGCTTCCCTACGTCACCGCGCTGATGACCATCAACACCGCCAACGCCGAGTCGCTTTCCGGAATGGGCGAGTACAAAGGGCGGGATATGGCCGCCATCGCCGCCGCGCCGCCGGTGCAGCAGGCGGTGCAACGGGCCGTGGCCAAAGCGAACCGCCAGCTTGCCGAGTTCGAGCGCGTGCGCAAGTTCCGCATACTCGAGCGCGATTTCAGCATCGAGTCGGGCGAGCTGACGCCCACCATGAAGGTGCGCCGCAACCGCGTGCTGGAGAATTACCGCGGCGCAGTCAGCGAACTGTATATGGGCCGCGAAGAAAGCCAGTAGCAATCGATTCCGCTACTCGTGGCGCAGCGTCTGCACCGGATCCACGCGCGTGGCCCGGCGCGCCGGCAGCCAACTCGCGAATACCGCCACCACCAGCATCATGACGGACACCGCCGCCAGCGTGAAGGGATTGCTCGCGTGGACCCCGTACAATAGCGAAGCCAGCAGGCGCGAAAGCAGGAGCGAACCGGCAATCCCGAAGGCCACTCCGGTCAGGGCCAGCATCATCCCGCGCCGTACCACCATTCGCTGCACGTCTCCGGGCATCGCGCCCATGGCCATGCGGATGCCGATGTCGCGGGTCTGCTGCACCACCGCCTGCGAGACCACGCCGTACAGGCCCACCGCCGCCAGAATCACCGCCAGCACCGCGAACCCTCCCAGCAACAAGGCGCGGAAGCGCGGCCCCTCGGCCGCCTTGTAGACCTGCTCCTCCATGGTGCGCGCGCGATAAACCGGAAGATTCGGGTCCACGTCGCGTATGCCCGAGCGCACATCCGCGAGCAGCCGGTACGGATCGGGGTACCGCGACGCGTCGGCCCGCGCAATCGCGTGCAGGAACACCGAATACATAGGCTCGGCCTGATTGAGAGGCACAAACGCCATCGCGGCGGTCTCCAGTTCCATGTCGTTGGCGGCGCTGATGCGCCTGGTGCTGCCGACAATTCCGACAATCTCCATCCAGGCAGTGTGGTCGGAGGGCTCGCCGAACGCGATGCGCTGGGCGATGGGGTCTCCGCCGCCGAAGTAGTGCCGGGCCAGTTCC
>CAYVPZ010000391.1:0-5159 GCA_964453955.1 uncultured Solibacteraceae bacterium
TGTGCAGCTGGCCGCTGGGATAGGGCAGCATTTCCAGCACGTAATACTTCGGGCGGGCGGAATTCTCCTCGGGCTGGTAGAGCGCGGGATCGCTATTCCAGCGCTGGTGCCACTTCAATTCCAACGGTTGCGGGTCGTACTGCTTTTCCGGCATAGGGTCTCTGGGTACGGGTGGGCCGGCGCGCGGTGGACAGCGGCCCGGCTGGCTGGACTAAGGCTTCCTTCCCAGAATACCGGATTTGGTGTAACCGAAACGAATTGACACGCGTCACGCATGCGGACGATCATACAAAAGGGGGGCGCCATGCATCGCATAGCCCGCTTTTCGTGCTTCACAGCCGTGGCCCTGGCGACGGCTGTCCAGGCCCAGTCCGTTATCTCTGCTCGATCCGGCACCATCCACTATGTTGAGGGGAAGGTTCTGCTGAACGACCAGGAGATCTCCCCGAAGTTCGGCGAGTTCCCCGGCATGGAGAACGGCGCCGTCCTGAAAACCACTGGCGAAGGCCGCGTCGAAGTGCTGCTCAGCCCCGGGGCCATTCTGCGCGTCGGCGAAAGCAGCACCATTCGCATGGTGGCCAACTCACTGGTGGATACGCGCGTGGAACTGCAGACCGGCAAGGCGGTGCTCGAATGCGCGGAGATTCTGAAGGGCAATAACGTCACGCTGCTGGTGGGCGGGAAGTCCGTTTCCTTCGCCACGAACGGAATCTATGAGGCCACCGCCGAGCCGCCCGCGGTGCGCGTGTACAAGGGCGAGGCGACGGTGCTCACGGGCGAGAAGTTGCTGATCGTGAAAAAGGGCCACGAAGCGTTGCTGGGCGACGTGGTCACCGCGGAGAAGTTCGACGACAACGCCACAGACGATCTGTACAACTGGAGCTCGCGGCGCTCTGGCTACCTGGCCCTGGCCAACGTCTCAGCGGCCAGTTCCATGAACAACGGCTATGGCGGCTATGGCTACGGCTACACCAACGGCGGGTGGTTGTGGAATCCATGGATGGGGATGTTCACCATGGTTCCGATGGATGGCATGTTGTGGAGCCCGTTCGGCTATGGTTTCTACAGTCCGTACAACGTGGGCTGGGCATACCCGTATTACTCCGGCGGCACTTACTATGGCGGGACGGGGAGCTCCACCTCCAGCGGACGGCCGGTTACCAGCAGCATGAGCTACGGTGGCACGGGGGTGTCGTCCGGACGCCTGGGCAGCGCCGCCTCGAGCGGATCGAGCGGATCGAACGGGGGCGGCCGCAGTCTCGGCGGGAGTATCGGCGGCGGAGGCACCAGCGGCGGCAGCGCAGGCCACGGACGCTGACGAACAGTTAAGGCAGGCCAAAGGCCTGCTCTACAAATCTTCCGTCGTGGGGCAGGCGTTTCCGCCTGCGTTCGGCCCACTTTCCCCCAGCCTTTTCGTGATACCCTGCTGGCATCAGACAAAATCATGCTAAAGGCCCTCCAATTATTCGCGGCTTTGTGTGTCTTTTCAATCACCGCGCGCGCCGCTACCGTCAGCGGCACGGTAAAAGACCCCAGCGGGGCGCTGGTCCCGGCGGCGCGCGTTGCGCTGATCGCCACGCCCGGCGGGGAGGCGAAGACGGCCATCACCGGCGCGGATGGGCAGTTTCATTTCCCCGGCGTCAATTCCGGCAGCTACGTCCTGCACATTGAGCGGGAAGGCTTCGAGCCGCTGGAACAACTGATCGAGGTTGCGGACAAGGACCTGACGCTGGCGCTCGCGCTGGCGATTGCCGCGCAACAGGCCGAGGTGGAAGTGGAAGGCGGGCGCTCGCGGCTGGCCAATGCCGACCCCAATTACCGCGCCCTGCGCGACAACCAGCCGCTGCGGACGTGGCATGTCGAAAACGTGGTCCTGAAGCGCGACGTGGGCACGCTGACCCTGCGCAGCGGCACGGTCAGTTTCCTGCCTCCCGTGCTCGGCCACACTGCCGTGGGCGTCTTCACCGGCGACGGCCATTTTCACATGGACCCGGCGCTTCCCATGGAGAAGGACCACCTCGAACTGATCACCGGCGCCCGCGCCGTCGACGAGGATTTCGAATCGTTGCTGCTGGCGTTCACCGACGGCACCTTTGAGGAGATCACCGGACAGGGGCAGCCCGCGGAACCCTCCGCGAAAGACAACGCCGCGCTCCAGCAATTCCACCACGAGCTGCGTCACCGCACGGAGATGCCGCGCAGCATGACGGAAGATATGTTCGCCGGCGAGAGCGTGCCGAATGTGGAAGCGGGGCTGCTCGCTGAACTCTACAATCCGAGATACTCAGGTTCGTTTTCCGCCTACATCCACGGCCGCAGGCACGCGCATCTGCGATTTCTGGTGGATTGGCGCGGCGCCGTGCCCGCGCTGTCCCCCGAGGAGGTGGCCCTGATCGATCTCGATCCGGGGGCCACCGAGGATGGCATCTGGTATCTGAGTCACCTCGAGTCGGAGTGGCGCAGCGGACGCGCCTCTTCCTCGGAAAACCGCCGCGGCATCGCCGTGGAGCACTACCGTATCGAGACCGTTCTGGGCAAACACGACCGGCTGGCCGCGATCGCCGACATTCGTTTTCACCCGGTGCGCGACGGCGACCGTGTCATCGACTTCGCCCTGCTGCCCAATCTGCGCGTTGCCAAAGTCAGCATGGACGGCAGGGATATCGGCTTCATTCAGGAAAGCCGCCGCGAGGACGGCTCCTTTTTTGTCATCATGCCCGAAGCCCTGGTCAAAGACCGCGCCTACATCATCCACGTGGAGTACGACGGCAACAAGGTGGTGCGCAACGAGGGCAAGGGCAACTACTCCGTCGGAGCGCGGACCTGCTGGTATCCCGCCTCGGCCTCCTTCCACGACCGCGCCACGTACGATCTGGTTTTCCGCGTGCCGAAGGGCTTCACGCTGGTCAGCGTGGGCAAGCCGGTGAGCCAGTCGAGGGAAGGCGACTTCGACGTGACGGAATGGAAATCCGACGTGCCGCTCGCGGTGGCCGGCTTCAATTACGGCGACTTCAAGAAAAAGGAGCGAACCGACGACCAGACTCAGTACGTCATTGAGGCCTACGCCACCGAGGAGGTTCCCGACTATCTTCGCGGCGCGGCGCAGCACATGAGCCTGACGCCCGCCGCCATGGCCGATTCGGCAATCGTGGACGGGATGAACGCCATCCGCATCTACACCATCTGGTTCGGTCCCGCGCCCTACGGACGCCTGGCCATCACCCAGCAGCCCGAGCCTAACTTCGGCCAATCGTGGCCGGGCCTCGTGTATCTCCCACTTACTGCGTTTCTCGACGCCACGCAACGCTGGGAGCTGTTGGGCGGCAATGCGTTTCGTTTCGCCGAGTTCATCCAGGAAGTTACTCCGCACGAAGTTTCTCATCAATGGTGGGGCCACATGGTGGGCTGGGCCTCCCTGCACGACCAGTGGCTCTCGGAAGGCTTCGCCGATTTTTCCGCCGGCCTGTTCCTGCAGATGACCAACCCAAAGTCCGATCAACAGTATCTTCATTACCTCGAACGGGCACAGAAACAAATTGTCGAGAAGAACCAGTACGGCAAGCGAGCCAACGACGCCGGCCCTTTATGGCTGGGCCTGCGTCTCGATACGTTCCGCACGCCGGGCGCCTACAACCGCATTGTGTATCCCAAGGGGGCGTTCGTGCTGCACATGCTGCGTTACCTGATGCAGGACGCGAAAAACGGGGACAAAGACTTCATCGACATGATGCACGATTTCGTGGCAACTTACACCGATCGCAATGCCAGTACCGAGGATTTCAAGGCCATGGTGGAGAAACACATGACGCCGGCGCTGGATCTGGACGGAAACCGGAGAATGGACTGGTTCTTTAACGAGTGGGTTTTTCAAACCGACCTTCCGAGCTATCGGCTGGATTATTCGCTGGCGCCCGCGGAAAACGGGAAGGTCATCCTGACGGCGACGGTGACGCAGTCCGATGTAAGCGCCGGATTCAAGATGCGCGTGCCGCTTTACGCCGAATTCGACGGCCGCATGATGCGCCTCGGGTGGGTGCCGGTGGAGGGGTCCACTACCACGAAGGAGTTCAAAGTGAAGTTGCCGAAGAAGCCGAAGAAGGTGGTGCTGTGCGCCAATTACGACGTGCTGGCGTCGTCGGTCACCAACCACCAGAGGTAACCGCTTGCCGGGCCGTTACCGAGCCGCGACAGTTATGGAGCGGGCCTGTTCAGCTCTTTCTCGAAAAAGTCGGTCATCGTTTCGTATAAGTGCCTGCGCGTGGGGCCGTAGAGCCCGTGTGTTTTCTCCGTATAGGGGATGACGGAAAACTCCTTGTCCGCCGTCTCCAGCGCCGCCGCCATTTGCAGCGTGTTCTGAAACAGCACGTTGTCGTCCTCAATGTTGTGGACAATCAACAACCGTCCCTTCAATTTATCTGCCCAGGTGACGGCCGAGCCCTCGCGATAGCCGTCCTCGTTCTCCGATGGCAGGCCCAGATAGCGCTCGGTGTAAATGGTGTCGTAGTTGTGCCAGTTGGTCACCGGTGCGCCGGCGAACCCCGCGTGAAATAACTCCGGCGCGTTCAGCAGACAGTTCAGCGTCATATAGCCGCCGTAACTCCACCCGGTAACGCCGATTCTCGCGGGGTCGACGAAGCCCATGGAAATCAGGTAGCGTACGCCGGTTTGCTGGTCCTCCACCTCGGTCTTGCCGAAGCGCCGGAATATCGGCGTCTCGAACGCGTGCCCCCGCCCGGCCGACCCGCGGTTGTCCATCTCCCAGATCACGAACCCGCGCTGGGCCATTACCCTTTCCCACGTCGCGCCCGACCACACGTTCCTGACCGACTGCGCCCCCGGCCCTCCATAAACCATCACGATGGCCGGATACTTCCGGTCCGCGTGGAAGCCGGCGGGACGAATGAGCCGTGCGTACAGCGGCGTGCCATCGGCGGCCTTGAGTTGCACGAACTCCGCGGGCAGTAACTCATACTTGTCTTCGACGCTGCGATCCGGCTCGCGGAGGACGGCGATCTGGGCTCCATCGGCCGCGTGAATGGTCGTCGCCGGCGGCGTGGTGATGCTGGAAAAGGACTCGGTGTAATAGCCGGCCGTGGGGGACATGTTGATGGTCCGGACGCCCTTGTTCGTGGAGAGGCGGGTCTTGTTCGCGCCGTCCA
>CAYVPZ010000392.1:0-5150 GCA_964453955.1 uncultured Solibacteraceae bacterium
GTGGGCACGGGCAGCGAGAACCAGATCGCCATGACGCTCGAGATGCAACGCACCTTCATCACGGAATTGAGCCATCTGTTCGGCGCGCCGGACAGCGGCGTTCACGGCGAGGTGACGGTTGCGGCGCACCTGAGCGGAGCGGTGACCCATCCCAGCGTAACGGGCGATCTGACCATCGAGGATGTGCATCGCTGGGACCTGAGCAGTCCGGCCAGCGGCGAAGCCTGGACGGTGGCGTGGCGGGGCGCCGTGGACCTGCGCTCCCAGCGGATCGAGATGGAGACCGTATCCCCACCGAATCAGACCGCGCCGCCCGTCGAGGTGAAGCTGACCGCGTCGGATTATCTGTCTAGGCCGAAATGGGAGGTCACGGCGACTTTGCATGACCTGCCGGCCGCATCGCTGCTCGGCACGGCGCGGCGCATGGGCCTGCCTTTGCCCGAGGCGGTCACGGTGCAAGGAACCGTGAACGGGGCGCTCAGTTATTCGAAAGAACAGGGGCTGGCGGGGCAACTGGCGCTGGCGGACGCGTCGATCGCGGTGCCCACGGCCGGGTCGGCGCGAATGGAGCAGGCACAGGCGGTGGTGTCGGGCGGACAAGTTGCGTTTGGCCCCGCGACGGTGACGCTGGACGACGGCGAGAGCGCGGACATCCTGGCGAACTGGGACGGGACTGCGCCCGCGGTGAAGGTGGACGTGGAGAGCCGGGGCGTGAGCATTGCGCGATTGCGGACCGCGGCTGCGACGTTCCTCGGGAACGGCTCGGTGCCGTTGCTGGATGCGGCCACGGGAGGCGTGCTGCGCGGGACCTTGCAGTATGAGCAGAAGGGCGACGACCCGGGAACGTGGGCCGGCGCATACAACGTGCTGGACACCCAGTTCGATGTGGACGGCCTGGCGGTTCCCCTGCGCGTGGCCTCCGCCAGCATCACTACCGGCCCCAGCGAGCTGACCGTGACGAAGCTGCGCGGGCGGGCGGGGAAGATCGAGTTCGATGCCGACTATCGCGACGTTTCGCATGTGGGCGCACCCGCGCGCCTGCGGCTGGCCGTCGGCGACGCGAGTCTGGACGAGTTGGAGAGCCTATTGATGCCGTCGCTGCGCCGGCCGGAAAGCCTGTTGACGAGGCTGCGGCTGCGGCGCGCCATCGTGCCCGCGTGGCTGAAAGAGCGCAACATGGACGGGACGGTGCAGGTGAAATCCCTGGCCTTCGGCGACACTGCGCTGGGCAGCGTGCGCGGCCGTCTCCGCTGGGCCGGGACCACGGTGGCGTTCCACGATCTGGCGTGGGCTCTGGGCCCCGCGTCGGGTACGGCTGAAATGACCGTTGCGCTGGCTGGTCCCGTTCCCCGGTACCATCTGGCGGGCCACGTGGATGACATCGCCTGGCGCGATGGGGATCTCGATGTGGAGGCAACGCTCGATACCGGCGGTACCGGAATCGACCTGCTGGCCAATGCGCGCATGGATGGAACGTTCGCGGCGCGCGATGCCACGGTGGCGCCGGAAGTGACGTTCGACGAGATTTCCGGCAGCTACCATTTCGTGGCGGCGGCACTTCCGCGGCTTACACTCGAAAAGGTCCAGGCGCGCCAGGAACGCGACACGCTGACCGGCCAGGGCTTCTCCCAGGCGGACGGCCGCATCGCTCTGGATCTGACCAGCGGGCGCAAGCAGATTCGTTATGTGGCTGCCGGCCTGGCCCTGGCGTCTCCCGCGGTGGAGCAGCGCTGATGTTGCTGCCGTATCTCCATCGAGTGGCCGCGCGAGAGGACCTCAGCGCCGGCGACGCGCACGCGGCCATGCTCGGAATTCTGAGCGGAGAGGCGACGGTTCCGCAGGTGGCGGCGTTCCTTGTCGCGCTACGGATGAAAGGCGAGACCGCCGCGGAACTGACCGGCTTCGCCCGGGCCATGCGCGAGAAATCCCATCGAGTGGATGTCGCGCTCGCGGGCGAACCGCTGCTAGACACCTGCGGAACCGGCGGCGATGGCGCGTCCACGTTCAATATCTCCACCATCGCGGCGTTGGTGACGGCGGGCGCGGGCGTGCGCGTGGCCAAGCACGGCAACCGGTCGATATCGAGCCACTGCGGCAGCGCCGATCTGCTGGAAGCCCTGGGCGTGCACATTTTGCCGGACCCGCGCCATGCAGCCGAAGCGATCCGCGCGGTCGGCATCGGCTTCCTGTTCGCGCCCTCGCACCACCCGGCCATGAAGCACGCACAGCCGGCGCGGCTGGAGCTGAAGATGCGAACCGTCTTCAATCTGCTGGGGCCGCTGACCAATCCGGCGGGCGCGCAGCGGCAACTGATCGGCGCGCCATCGGAGCACGCGGCGGAACTGATGGCCGGCGCGCTGGCCGAGCTGGGCACTGAGCGGACGTTCGTGGTGCACGGCGCGGGCGGTCTGGATGAAGTCAGCACGGCGGGGACGACGGTGGCGTTCGAGGTGGCCGCGGGCGTGGTGACGAAGCGCATGTGGGAGCCGGAGGATTTCGGTCTGCCCCGCGCGGCGATCGAGGATGTGCGCGGCGGGGATTTGGCGCGCAACGTGGAGATCGCGCACGCGGTGCTGGCGGGCGCCCGCGGACCGCAGCGGGACATCGTGCTGGCGAATGCCGCGGCGGCGCTGGTGGCGGCCGGGCGCGCGGAGACGCTGGCGGGCGGGGTAGCGCTGGCGGCCAAATCGATCGACTCCGCCGCCGCGCGAGAACGGGTGCAGGGCCTCGCCGAGTTCACGCGGGCGCGCGGGGTCTAAACTTTAAGCAATGGTCATACTATATCTGTAGGATACACATCGATGCGGGCCAGAACGCATGCACGTGCGCCCGCAACCACGATTCCAATCTGCTGGTCGCGCGTGGCCTCGGCCCAGGTGTAGGAGCTGGCGCCCGGCGCGGCCACAAACAACTGCGCCGGCCATGCCTGGCCGGTGTGCCGGTCGGATACCGGAATCGTCGCGCCCGCCCAGTCCACGAACATCTTCTCGCCGGCTTTGTGCTCCTGCCGCAGCACCACGTCGAGTTTCGAGCGCCAGCGCTGGTACAGCTCGCAGAAGCGCGAGTAGCGATAGCCGTCCGGGCTGGCCTGCCGGTACTCCTCCCACAGCAGTTGCAGCGTCACATACTTGTTGCCGCGCAACTGCTCGTGGATCGCGGCGAAGTCCGGCGGCGTGCGTGCCGGATTCTTCTCGGCGATGGTCGCTTCCCGGCGTGGGAACAACGCCGCGTCTACTCGTGCTTCATCCCAATCCGCGGGTAACGGCCAACTCAGCCCCGCCGCCTCGGCGCGCTTCAGGTACTTGTGAACTGTGCTGATGCCGATCGAGCAACTTCGCCGATCTGCTGGTAGCCAGTTTGAGTTCGAATCGGAGGCGCGGAACCTCCCGTAGTTTCCGCAGGGACACTCTCCTGTGATTTCCAGCGCCGCTGCGCCCGTCGAAAACTTCCCGGGCATCGTGAACGCCATTCCGGGCCCGGGCGAAAACCGTTCGCCTTCGCGTCGGAATCGCTGTTCGCCTTCAGCCCGGAATCCCGTTCGTCTTTACCGCGGAACGCTTTTCACGTTCACCCCGGAGTCCTTTTCGCCTTCGCTCGGAAACCGCACGCCGAGTTGGGAATGCCTTATCAGAACCTCATCAATCTGTTTCTGAAGGACTGCGCCATCAAAAAGCGGCGCCGGCTATTCACTGGCCGGCGGACGCGCCGAAGCGGTAGGTTGCCACGTCTTTGCCTGAGCCGGGTCAGCATCATAATGAATCTCACCCTTTGTTCACAGGGGCTTACATACCAGTGGTTTTGCGGTGCCACTAGAATTCAGTTGAATCGAACCGGGCTTCCTCCGCCTTGTTCGATTCAAGCAACGGTGATGCGGGACCCCTCCAAAGGGTAGCGTCCGGCGCTTCAAACGGAGGGGGTTGGGGAAACCCAGCCCCCGCGTTGCCCTGCCAGCACGTTTGCTCCCCGCACAAACCCCCAAAGAATCCACGCGGCGGCCGATACGTAGGGCATGGGAATGTTTACCTGGAACGACGCGTACCTGCTTGGGCTGCCTCTGTTTGATTCAGAGCACAAGACATTGTTCGCCTTCGCCGACGAACTCAACGAGGCCGTGATCCATGGCGAGACCTCGCGAACGCAGAGGGATCTGCTGAACCGCCTGATCAACAAACTCGTGAACCACTTCGAGCACGAAGAGGCGCTGATGAACCACTATCGCTATCCCGATGTGGAGGAGCATGCCGATGAGCATCGAGCGTTCACCGGACAGGTGATGAAGCTCAAACGGCAGCTCGACGCCGGTGCCATCGCTCTCCCGCTGGATGCTCTGCAGCCCCTGCGAGCCTGGTTCGACCGGCATATCCGCCGGTATGACCACCTAGCGGTGCGCCACATCCGCCAGAACGATATGATCGGCCTCCGCGCCTGAACAATGCCACAAAAGACATGAGCGGGCCGATATGAGTCACATGGGACTATTTGCCTGGAACGATACCTACTCTCGAACACCCGCAGATTGATCGCGAGCACAAAGAGCTGTTCGCCATGGCTGACCAACTGCATCAGGCCATGCTCAACGGCAGTGGCGCAAACGTGATTGGGGATCTTCTGGGACGGCTGATCAGTTACACGCAGGGGCACTTCGCGCACGAAGAGGCGCTGATGCGCCAGTACAAGTATGGTGGAATGAATGCTCACGTCGCCGAGCACCGGAAGCTCGCCGAAGAGGTTCTGGACCTGCAACGGAAGTACGCGGCGGGAAAGCTCACCATCACCATGGAGATCATGCACTTTCTGCGAGACTGGCTGGACCATCACATCCGCCGGTCCGACCAGCTTGTCGCAAAGCATATCCGGGCGTGCGAAGGCGCCCTGGCGCGCGCCTGACCCGGACGCTGGGCGGGCTGCTGCTAGAATAGAAGGTCGATGGCGAACGGTTCTGCCACAAACAGCGCGCCTGCGCTGCCCCGCTCCTGGGTTCCGGTGGTCGCTCTGGCCTGGCTGGTGCCCGGCGGCGGCCACTTTCTGCTGAAGCGCTACGGACGCGGCGGCCTCCTGCTGCTTTCCGTCGCCTCCATGTTCCTAGTCGGGCTGATGATGCGCGGCCCGATGTTCCATCCCCAGGGCGGCGACCTGCTCACCGTCATCAT
>CAYVPZ010000393.1:0-5149 GCA_964453955.1 uncultured Solibacteraceae bacterium
GCGCTGGACAATCCGTTAATTGTGTCGCGCGCCCTCAGCTTCCTGACCTGGCAGAGCTGGGGGGCGGAGGTGAAGGGTCTAAACGATTTTCCTCGCGACACCTGGCCGGACAACATTCCGCTGCTCTACTTCGCGTATCACATCATGGTGGGGCTGGGGACCATCCTTATCGTGGTGATGGCGATCTCCGCCTTCCTGCTCTGGCGCGGCGCGCTGTTTACGGCGCGGCCGATGCTCTGGGCCCTGCTGCTGGTGGTTCCCTTTCCCTACATCGCGAACACCGCCGGCTGGATGACCGCCGAGCTGGGCCGCCAGCCCTGGCTCATCTACGGCATCATGCGCACCGCCGCCGGCGTGTCTCCGCGCGTCTCTGCCGGCAACGGCCTGTTCACGCTGCTCGGCTTCATGGGCCTGTACCTCATCCTGGGCATTCTGTTCCTCTGGCTGGTGTGGCGCGAGATTGACCATGGGCCGGGAGGTCCGGAAACGGCGGGAGGCCACTAATGGAAACGCTGTGGTTTTGCCTGGTGGCCATCATGGTGGCCGGCTACGTTGTTCTGGACGGGTTCGATCTGGGCGCCGGACTGGTGCACCTGTTCGTGGCCCGCGACGATCGCGAACGCAAGCAGATTCTGAGCACCGTTGGCCCGGTGTGGGACGGCAACGAAGTCTGGTTGCTGGCGGGCGGTGGCACGTTATACTTCGCTTTCCCCGCGCTGTACGCGGCCAGCTTCAGCGGCTTTTACCTGCCGCTGATGATGGTGCTGTGGCTGCTCATTCTGCGCGCCGTCTCGGTGGAGGTCCGCAATCATGTCGACAGTCCTCTGTGGCGGCCTTTCTGGGATGTGGTGTTCGGCGCCTCCAGCTCGCTGCTGTGCCTGCTGTTCGGCGTGGCGCTGGGCAACGTGGTGCGCGGCGTTCCGCTGGACGCTTCCGGCTACTTCTTCATCCCGCTGTGGACCAACTTTCTGCCCAGCCCCGACGCGGGGATCATCGACTGGTATACGGTTCTCGTCGGACTCGCCGCGCTCTGCGCCCTGGCCCTGCACGGCTCGCTCTGGGTGGCGTTGCGAACGGCGGGCGATCTCAGCACCCGCTCGCGGCGGGTGGCCGGTCGGCTGTGGTGGACCGTTCTGCTGCTGACCATCGCGATCACGCTGGTGAGCTTTGGCATTCAGCCGCACCTGTACGGGCAGTTCGCCAAATGGCCGTGGGGCTATGTGTTCCCGGCTCTGGCGATACTGGGGCTGGGAGGCATGCTGGTGTTCATCCGCGCCGGCGACGACCTGAAGGCGTTTCTGTCCTCCTGCGCGTATCTCGTGGGCATGCTTACCAGCGTGGTGTTCGGCGTGTACCCGCTGGTGCTGCCGGCGAATCCGCATCCCGAGCTCAGCCTGGACATCCACAACGCGGCCGCGCCGTTGTATGGGTTGCAGATCGGCCTGATGTGGTGGATCCCCGGCATGATCCTCGCAGGTTGTTATTCGGTGTTTATTTACCGGCATTTCTCGAAGAGGGTGGAGCCGGAGTAGGAGGAGCGGATCGCCTCTGCGTCGGCAACGCTATGAAGCGAATGTGGCCGAAACTCCTGATGGCGGCAGGTTGCCTGGTCTGTACAGCTGTGTCCTGCAGAAGCATGCTGATGTTCGAAGGGACCGAGTTTGGAGGCGGCTCGCTCGCCGGCGACCAGGTCTTGGCGAGCTTCTTGTTTGCACTGGCGCTCGTCCTCGGCTTCAAGTATTCTCGAACTGCCGTGCTTTGGTGGCCTGTTATTTCTCGCTCCCGCTGTATCTCTGTTTTCCCGCGTCCCTTCCGGCAGATCTGGCCAGGTAATTGGGCACGCCCGATTCTAAAGAGAACGCAGAGCCGACTCCGGGATCTAAGCCGGCCTGGGGTATTCTTCTCTACTTCTTCCCGAAGTACCGCCCCCAGTCCAGCCCGTGCATGTCGCCGGTCTCCATGAACCGCTGGTGCATGGCGAAAGCGGCGGCGGGGGCGAACGGGGCGTGGCCGTCGTGGGTGTGGCTGCAATAGGCCATCAGTTCCTCGCGGAAGCTGGGGTCGGCGCAGTTGGCGATCATCTCCTCGGCGCGCTGCTGCGGATCCTTCTTGCGCAGGTCGGCGATGCCGTGCTCGGTCACTACCACCTGCACCGAGTGCTCGCTCTGGTCCACGTGCGCCACGTGCGGCACGATGGTGCTGATCTTCCCGCCCTTGGCCGTCGACGGGCAGGTGAAGATGGAGATGTAGGCGTTGCGGGTGAAGTCGCCCGAACCGCCGATGCCGTTCATAAGCTGCTTACCCATGACGTGCGTCGAATTCACGTTGCCCTGCAGATCCACTTCAATCGCCGTGTTGATGGAGATCAGACCAAGGCGCCGGATCACCTCCGGGTTGTTGCTCAGCTCCTGGGGCCGCATCACAATCCGCTCGCGGAACCAGGGCACATCGTCGTAGACCTCCCGCATCGCTTCGGTGGAAAGCGTGAGCGAACAGGTGCTCGCAAAGGTCACCCGGCCGCGCCTCATCAGCCCGACCACGGAATCCTGCAGCACCTCGGTGTACATCTCGAACGGCGGAATCCGCGGATGATTGCCCAGCGCGGCGAGGATGGCGTTCGCCGTGTCGCCCACGCCGGATTGAATGGGCAGGAACGAGCGGGGAACGCGTCCCGCGTGCATCTCGCCGGCGAGGAATTCGGCCACGTTCTCGCCGATCCGTTTGGTGAGGTCATCGGGTTCGGAGAAGCCATCGAACTGGTCCTCCAGGCTGGTCTCCACCACGCCTACGATCTTCTTCGGGTCCACCATGATCAGCGGCGAGCCGATGCGGTCCGAAACCGAGTAGATGGGGATCTCGCGCCGGTGCGGCGGATCGGCGGGCTCGTAGAGATCGTGCATGCCGCGCAACGTTGTCGGGTAATGAAACTTGTTCCACTCGATCAGAATCTTCTTTGCGGCGCGAGCGTAGGTCAAAGCGGCGCCCGCCCCCGCGGTCAGAATGATGCCGCCGTCGGGGGTTACGTCGCCGGCCTCGATGATGGCCCAGTCGATGGGGCCGAGAAAGCCGTAGCGCACCGCCTGCGGCAGCGCCGAAAGGTGCATGTCGAAGAAGTGCGTGCCACCCCGGTTAATCAGCTTGCGCAGCGTGGCATCGGATTGATAGGGCGTGCGGAACAATATCGCGTTGGCGCGGGCCAGCGCGCCATCCAGCATGTCGCTGGTGGATGCGCCGGTGATTACACCCACCTGAAAAGGCCGCCCGGCCTGGTGTTCGGCGTCGGCATGCTTCCCCAGCGCGAGCGGAATCGCCTTGGGAGTGCCCGCGCAGGTGAATCCGCTGAAACTGAGGGTCTCTCCGTCCTGAATAAATGCGGCCGCTTCTTCCGCGGTCAATTGGGTGAGTGCTTGCTTCACTGATGGCATGATTACTCCGGTTTGGCTCCGTTGAAGTGCTCGAGGAGCTGCCGCGCGGCGCGATACGCGCTGACGCGGCCTTCCAGAACTTCGGTCTCGAGGCTGGCGAGGTCCCGCTTCACCCCGGATTGAGAAAAGAACTTGTCGCGCAGGCCGTTCTCGATGGCCTCGTACATGGCTTTTCGCGCCTGCTCGCGGCGGTTGCGTTCGTACCACCCGCTGCGCACGGCCTGGGCGTGATTCTCCAGCACGATTTTCCAGATGGCGGCGATGCCCTCTCCGGTGCGCGACGAACAGGTCACCACGCGGGGGCTCCAGCCGCTCGGGTGCGGAGGGAACAGTTTCAACGCGCTCTCGTACTCCCGGCGCGCCGCCTCCGAGGGAACGCGGTTGTCGCCGTCGGCCTTGTTGATGGCCATCAGATCGGTCATCTCCATGATCCCGCGTTTCATCCCCTGCAGTTCGTCGCCCGCGCCGGCCAGCATCAACAACAGGAAGAAGTCGGTCATGCCGGCGACGGCCACTTCCGACTGGCCCACGCCCACCGTTTCGATGAAGATGTTGCGGAAACCCGCGGCCTCGCACAGCACGATGGCCTCGCGCGTCTTGCGGGTGACGCCGCCCAGTGAGGAGCCCGCGGGCGATGGCCGGATATAGGCATGCGGGTCCACGCCGAGGCGCGTCATCCGCGTCTTGTCGCCCAGAATGCTGCCGCCGCTCACGGGACTGCTGGGGTCCACGGCGAGCACCGCCACCTTCTCGCTACGCTCGTGGGTGAGGTGAATGCCCAGCGCTTCGATGAAGGTGCTCTTGCCCACGCCTGGCACACCGGTGATGCCCAGACGGATGCTGCCGTTGGTGTGCGGAAGGCAGGCTTCCAGAATCTGTTGCGCCGGCTCCTGGTGCGCCGGTACCGAGCTTTCGATCAGGGTGATGCCGCGCGCCAGCATGGCCCGGTCGCCAGCGACGATGCCGTCGATGATCTGCCGCGGGCTGACCGTGACCCGGCGGCGCTGCTGGAATCGGCGCGTTTGCTCTAGGTCCATCCAGCGCTCCGTTTCGACGGCATCCTGTTACACGCGCGGCTCGGAACGGCGGGAGTGACTGAGCCGCGACAGTTATGGAGCGGGAGCGCGGGTTGCAAACGTACTCGCCACACTAGCCGTGCTGGGGCTCCAGTGCCCCGATCAAAGCGTGCAGGATTTCGCGCGCGGCCTCGGGAATCCGGGTGCCCGGTCCGAATACGCCCACGGCCCCGGCCTTGTATAGCTCGTCGTAGTCCTGCGGTGGAATGACGCCGCCCACAATCACCATGATGTCGTCACGGCCCATCGCGCGCAACTGTTCGATGAGTTGCGGAACCAGCGTCTTGTGCCCGCCGGCCAGCGAGGACGCGCCCACACAATGCACGTCGTTCTCGATGGCGTGCCGGGCCACTTCTTCGGGCATCTGGAAGAGCGGGCCGATATCGACGTCGAAGCCCAGATCGGCGAACGCGGTGGCGATCACCTTGGAGCCGCGATCGTGGCCGTCCTGTCCCATCTTGGCCACCAGAATGCGCGGGCGCCGCCCCTCAACCTGGGCGAACTCGGCGGCCATCTTACGCACTTCCGCGAAAGCCTTGTCATCCGCCGTCTCCGCCGCATATACGCCGCTGATGGACCGCGTGGGCGCCTCGTAACGGCTCCACACTTTCTCCAGCGCATCGGAAATCTCTCCCAGCGTGGCGCGCA
>CAYVPZ010000394.1:0-5147 GCA_964453955.1 uncultured Solibacteraceae bacterium
GCACTCGTCAATTGCTGGATGTTTACGAATTCTACGGCGCCTCCGTGGTGGCGTTGATGGAAGTGGAAGGGGACGCCATTTCCTCCTATGGCGCGGTGGACGCCGAGCCCGTGGCCCACAACGGCAGCCGCGACCGCCTGTTCCGTATCCGCAACCTGGTGGAGAAGCCGAAGCTCTCCGAAGCCCCTTCCAACCTGGCCATCATTGGGCGTTACGTACTGACACCGGAGATTTTCGAGTCCATCGACTCTATCGACCCCGGCAGCGGCGGCGAGATCCAGCTCACCGACGCGCTCAAGCACCTGCTGCGCAACCGGCCCATTTACGGCTATAAATTCGAAGGCAAGCGCTACGATGCCGGTGACAAACTGGGCTTTTTGAAGGCTACGGTTGAATTCGCGCTGAATCGTGACGATTTAGGAGGACCATTTCGCGAATATCTACAGAGTTTGAAGCTTTAGCGGAGTCTTCTCCATGAGACCCCTGGTCCAGCGCGCCATCCGATTGCTGTTGTCTGTGGCGGGGGTGGCCACGGTTACGTTTCTGGCCTTCCGCGTGGTTCCGGTGAACGCTACCACCGCCGGCCTGGGCTATCTTCTTCTTGTGCTGGTGATCGCCAGCACCTGGGGTTTCCCGGAAGCGCTGCTCGCCTCGGTGGCCGCGACTCTGGCCTTCAATCTCTTCTTTCTGCCGCCTATCGGCAAGCTCACCATCGCCGATCCGCAAAACTGGATCGCGCTGTTCAGCTTCCTGGTCACCGCGCTGATCGCCAGCCGCCTCTCCGCCGAGGCAAGGCATCGGACGCAGGAAGCCATCGAGCATCGCCAGGAGGTGGAGCGCCTGTACACATTCAGCCGCGCCATTCTGCTCATCGACAACGAGGAGCCGTTCCCCCGGCAGCTCGCCCGCAAGCTGGCGGAGATTTTCGAATTGAGCGCCATCGTCCTGTACGATCGGAGAACCGATGAGTTCCATCGCCAGGGCCCCCGGGATTTCGACGGCATGGACGAACAGCTCCGGGAGTCGGCTCTTCATGGCACCTCCTTTTCCGACGAGCGGCGGCAGCGGGTAATCACCGCCGTCCGGCTTGGCTCCGAGCCCATTGCCAGCCTCGCGTTGCAGGGCGCCGTGATGGCCGACGCGGCCCTGCAGGGCGTCGCCAATCTGGTGGCCATCGGGCTGGAGCGGGCGCGCGCCCAGGATCTCGCCCAGCAGGTGGAAGCCGCTCGGCAGAGCGAACAGCTTCGCACCACCCTCATCGACGCCATGGCCCACGAGTTCAAGACGCCGCTCACGTCCATCCGCGCGGTCACCACGTCGCTCCTGGCCAGCCCGCGGGAACTCTCCGGGAATGAAATCGAGTTACTCCGCATCGCCGACGAGGAAGCGGATCGTCTGCGCCACCTGATCGACGATGCCATCGAAATGGCCCGCCTCGATACCGCGCAGATCGACGTCCACCTGGAGGCGGCGCGAGTGGATGAGATCGTCCGGGAAGTAGTCACATCGATGCAAACCGAGATCGAGGATCGGCCGGTGGAAATCTCCGCGGACCCGGGCACGCCTGCGAACGCGCTCGACCGCAGGCTGGTGCGGCTGGCCATTCGGCAGTTGCTGGACAA
Organism: uncultured Solibacteraceae bacterium; assembly: GCA_964453955.1. Classification (GTDB taxonomy): domain Bacteria; phylum Acidobacteriota; class Terriglobia; order Bryobacterales; family Bryobacteraceae; genus CAWACP01. The sequence goes on from CAYVPZ010000394.1 coordinate 1,623, forward strand.
TGCCATCAAATACTCGCCCCCGCAAACACCGGTGAGCGTCCATATCCACAATGGCGAGGGTATGAATACGGTGGAGATTACCGATCGCGGCCAGGGGATCCCCATCGCCGAGCAGGGGCGCATTTTCGAGCGGTTCTATCGAAGCCCGACGGTGAAGCATCAGGTCCCGGGCTCCGGGCTGGGACTGAGCATCGCCTGGAGCATTGCGCGCGCCCACGGCGGAGATCTGACCGTGACCAGCCGTCCCGGCGAGACCACGTTCCGTCTCGTCCTGCCGGCCCGGGCGGAAGGAGAAACCCGATGAGCGCGGGGCGCATTCTGGTGGTCGACGACGAGCCGCAAATCCGGCGCATCCTGCGCACCACGCTGACCGGCGCCGGATATGAAGTGGACGACGCCCGGTCCGGCGAAGAAGCGCTCGAAAAAGTGCGCGAATTCCGTCCGGATTTGATGCTGCTGGATATCAATATGCCGGGCATGGGCGGGCTGGCCGCCTGCCGCGCGCTGCGCGCCGACAGCCACGGCGCCATCATCATGCTCACCGTGCGCAACTCGGAAGACGACAAGGTCAAGGCTCTCGATGCCGGCGCGGACGATTTCGTTACCAAGCCGTTCAGCACGCCGGAGCTGCTGGCGCGCATCCGCGCGGCGTTGCGGCGCGTGCCGGCGCCGTCGCAATCGTCCCCGGCGCGCCTGGAGCTGGGGCGTCTGGTGATCGATTTTACGGCCCGCACCGTCGATAACGGCGGCGTCACCGCCCACCTGACGCCGAAGGAGCTGGAGCTGCTTCGCTACCTCACACAGCACCCCAACGAAGCGGTGTCGCACCGGCAACTGCTGCAGGCGGTGTGGGGACCCGACTACGGCGATCAGGTGGATTATCTCCGCGTCTTCATCCGCAGCCTGCGCAAGAAGATCGAGTCGAACCCCGAGCGTCCGGAGTACATCACCACCGAACCCTGGGTCGGCTATCGCTTCAACGCGCCCGCAACCCCTTAATAAATTTTTCACGCCTTTTCCATTACTTCTTCAGGGCGTTCCTCCTACGCTCGGATAGAGCAGTCCGATATGGAGGCGCGGAACAACATGGCGCTCGCTTTTGAAAGAATGCTGATCCCTGCCGTGACGCGGCCCGAGAGGCCGGCCGGAACCGAGGAAGGCGCCCGCCTGGGCGTCGTAGTGGTTTTTACTTCCGTCGAGCCCACCGTGCACGCCCTTCGCCGTGCCGGCGCCCTGGCCGCCCGGCTGAGCGCCCACATCACACTAGTGGTCCCGCAGGTGGTACCATACCCTCTGCCGCTCACGAGTCCACCCGTGCTGCTGGACTTCAGCGAACGGCGGTTTCGCGTAATCGCCGCCGAGAGCCCTGTTGACACAACCGTCCGCCTGTATCTGTGCCGCGACCAGATGGAAACCCTGGCCGCGGTGCTGGAACCTCACTCGTTGATCGTTCTCGGCGGACCGAAAAGATGGTGGCCAACCCAGGAGATGCGTCTGGCCCGGAAGCTGCGACGCGCCGGTCACGAAGTGATTTTCGAGGAAATGGAGTAACCAACGATGCTCGATTTGTTTTATATCGCCGTGGGCGTGGTGTTTCTGCTGATCTGCTGGCCATTTACCAAGGCCTGCGACAAGCTCTAGGGGGACCGCATGGATTACATCGTCGCCGGCATTACCTCGCTCGGTTTGTTCGTCTATCTGCTGTACGCCCTGCTCAAGCCGGAGAAGTTCTAACCGGCGCCCGGGAGGAGAAATCGATGACCGCTGCTGGAATTCTGCAGATCGCCCTGTTCTTTGGCGTGATCCTGGTGTGCACAAAGCCGCTGGGAGCCTATATAGCGCGCGTTTTTGAAGGAAAGCGAACGTTCCTGCATCCCGTTCTGCGCTGGCTGGAAGTGCTTACTTACAAAGCGTCCGGCGTGCGCGAAGACGTGGAACAGCGCTGGACGCAGTACACGGCCTCCGTGCTCAGCTTCAGTATCTTCGGCTTTGTGATCCTGTATGTGCTGCAGCGCGTGCAGGCGTATTTGCCGCTGAACCCCCAGAACTTCGGCACGCCCGTGGTGCCGCCGGACGGCGCATTCAACACCGCGGTCAGCTTTCTGACGAACACGAACTGGCAGGGTTACAGCGGCGAGTCCACCATGAGTTACCTGGTGCAGATGGCCGGACTTACTGTCCAGAACTTTGTGTCGGCCGCCGCGGGTCTGGCCATCGCCATCGCGGTGGTGCGTGGCTTCGCCCGGAAAGAGTCGAAAACCATCGGCAATTTCTGGGTGGATCTAACCCGCGGCACTTTGTATGTCCTGCTTCCCATTTCCATCGTCGCGGCGCTCTTCCTGTGCTCGCAGGGCGTTATTCAGAATCTGAAGCCCTACACCACGGTGACCACCATCGAAGGGGCCAAACAGACCATAGCGCAGGGGCCGGTGGCGTCGCAGGAAGCCATCAAGGAGCTGGGCACTAACGGCGGCGGCTTCTTCAACGCGAACTCCGCTCACCCGTTCGAGAATCCCACGCCGCTGACCAACTTCGTGGAGATGTTCCTGCTGCTGGTAATTCCCGCGGCCCTGACTTACACATTCGGAAAGATGGTGGGCGATACGCGCCAGGGCTGGGCCATTTTCGCGGCTTTCACGGTGATGTTTCTGGCTGGGGTGTTTATCTGTTACGGCTTTGAGCAGGCCGGCAATCCGATACTGGCGAAACTCGGGCTCCAGACCGCCGCCACCCCCGGCCAGCCTGGCGGCAACATGGAGGGCAAGGAAGTCCGGTTCGGAAATGTCAACTCCACTCTGTGGGCCACCGTCACCACCGACACCAGTTGCGGCGCCATCAACTCCTGGCACGACAGCTTCACTCCGATCGCCGGCCTGGTGCCCATGGTCAACATGATGACCGACGTGGTCATTTTCGGCGGCGTCGGCGCTGGCTTGTATGGCATTCTGATTTACTGCATTGTGGCCGTATTTATTGCCGGCCTGATGGTGGGCCGCACGCCCGAGTATCTGGGCAAGAAGCTGGAGCAGAAAGAGGTGAAGATGGCCATGCTGGCCGTCATTGCCACCTCCGCCTGCATTCTGGTGTTCAGCGCCCTGAGTTCGGTGATCCAGATGCCGGCGAAGGGCTACTGGAACCCGCCGGGCGCCGCCATCAACAACATGAACAACAACGGTCCTCACGGGTTCAGCGAGATCCTGTATGCGGACGACAGCGCCACCGGGAATAACGGCAGCGCGTTTGCCGGCATCACCGTCAACACGCCATATTACGATCTCACGCTCGGCCTCGCCATGCTCATTGGCCGCTTCCTGTTCCTGATCCCCATTCTGGCGGCGGCGGGAAGTCTGGCCGCCAAGAAGAAGGTGCCGGTGACCAGTGGAACGTTCCCCACGCACGGGCCGCTTTTCGTGGGCCTGCTGGTGGGGACCGTGATCATCGTGGCCGCGCTTACCTATTTCCCGGCGGTTTCGCTGGGGCCGATTGTGGAACATTACCTGATGCATAGCGGCAAGCTCTTCTCCA
>CAYVPZ010000395.1:0-5146 GCA_964453955.1 uncultured Solibacteraceae bacterium
GCTGGCGGGCATCGGCCTGGGAAATGCCATGTTCCTCGGCCCCCATGGCGATGGAGGAAAACGACTGGCCAAGCTCATCGTGCAGCTCGCGCGACAGAGCACGCCGCTCTTCCTCCTGCGCGCGCACCAGCCGGGCCGACAGTTCCTTCAGCTCGGCCTCGGCGCGGGTGGCGTCGGCGAATCGTCCGGCCGCCTCCCGTTCCAGCCGCACCAGGTACACGCAGCTCAGAATGGCCACGAGCACTCCGCCGGCCAGGGTCACGGTCAGCGTGGTCACGGATTCGAAGCGGTATCGTGAAAAACTCGCCGCGGCTTCCTCCTCACCCCGGCTGAACTCGCGCTCGTCGGCCTCGGCCACGCGATCGGCAATCTGCAGCATGGCGGTACGGCGCGGCATGAGCTCCTCGTAAAAGAATGCGTAACGCTCGCGGTCGCGCTGGGCCGGCGTCCAGCCGAGCGTTTGATCCAGGACGCGCCAGTAAGCCTCCACCTCCGATTCGAGAGCGCGCAGCACCAGCCTTTCGCGCGCATCCACGTCTCGCGCGTAGAGTGCCAGCGCCGCCCGGTTCTCCTGCTGCAACGATTCCAGTTTGCTGCGCTGCGCCTGGGCGCCCGCGGGGGCCGGCGCCAGCAGATAGTCGCGCACGTCGGTGCCGGAAAGGTATATTTGCGAGCGAATCCGATCGAGGAGACGCGTGCGCGAAAAGAACCGCTGCCGGACCTCGACGCTGCTGTCGTGGAGGCGATTCAACGAGAGCACGGCGTCGAAGCCGGCAGCGGCCATTAGCACGAGTAGCCCGCTGAAGCCAGCCAAGAGGACAAGCCACGGCCGACGGAGGGGACGTACAGCGGGACTGCTCATGCGGACACGCGGTGCTACCCTCCCAGAATAGCCGCGTTCAAGGCGATCGGAGAATCCCGTTGATCCGGTATCTGGCGTCCCTGCCACCAAAATACCGTGCCAACAGGATGTCCCGTGGCGCCGTTTCAACGTATGGTGGGACGGAGGTTTCGATGAAAGCACGTTTGTTGACTTCGGTGCTGGCCATTGCGGCCCTCGCCCTGAACACGGCATGCCAGAAGAAAATGGCTGCGATCAAGCCGCCACCGCCGCCGCGCACCGAGGCAGCGGTTGCCCCCACCGCGCCGGCCAGGCATGCGGTAACGCCGGCGGCCACGCCCACCGTTGCGGCGTCGACTACGAACCGCATGCCGAACGCGGCGACTAAAGCGCAAATCCAGGATCTCCTCAATCGGATTCAGGACGCCTACTTCGATTTCGATCGCCACGACATCCGCCCCGACGCCCAGGCGGCGCTGGCCGCCGATGCGAAGACGCTGGGCGAAATCCTGAAGCAGTACCCGACCTACAAACTGACCATCCAGGGCAACTGCGACGAGCGCGGTTCGGATGAGTTCAACCTCGCGCTCGGAGACGCGCGGGCGAAGGAGGCCAAAGACTATCTGGCGTCGCTGGGCGTTCCGGCCTCGCAACTGGACACCGTCAGCTTTGGCAAGGAACATCCGGTCTGCACCGAGCATGACGAGTCGTGCTGGCAGAAGAACCGCCGCGCGCATATCACCCAGGAGCAGAAATCGTAGAGGCATTGGCGGACAAATCGCGAGCATCCCGGAAGGCCGCGATGCGGACATACAGCATGTACAGGACGATGACCAGATTCACCAGAAAGACGGACCAGTGCACCAGGCTGCGGCGCTCCAGCACCTTCAGGGCCTCCCACGGGAGATAGATGGCGCCGGAGAGCAACGCGAACCACTCCGCCCAGACAAGCCGGTTCCACAGGCCATACGACTCGGTGAAGCGCGCCGCGGCGTAGAGTACACAGGCGCCGGCGATGGTCCACAGGCGCGCATCGGTGACGTGGGCGAAGGCGTCGATGATTGCGTGCCCGATCCGCCGGTCGGCGTGGATATGCAGGTGCACCAGCAACTCCTCTATGGCGCTGGGGACATCCCTGTGCAACAGGGACAGCAGGCCGCCGGCGATGAGCACCACCAGGACGCCTTTGGCTGCTTCGAGGGTGGCGATTGCCCTGAGCGCGGCCGTGGACGAGCGTTGATCGATGGCCACGGGGACGCGGCGGGGTTGGTCAGGCAAGCCCACTTATGATATCAGCGGACGCGCGGCGCGAGCCAGGCGAGCGTTCGCGCCACCCCTTCCGCAAAGGAGACCTCCGGCCGAAAACCGAAGTCGTGCCGCGCGCGGCCGGTGGGGAACTCCTGATTGCGCGAGAGCAGGCGCACGGCGTGGCGGGTGAGCAGAGGCCGGCCGGGGATGCGCAGATAGCGGTGCGGCGCCTCCATGGCGAACGCCAGCGGCCAGGCGATGGTGGAAGGGATGTCGATCCACGGCCTGCGCCGGCCGAGTCCGTAGGCCAGTGTGTCCACATATGTTCTCCACGTCGCCCCGGTTCCATCGGCGATGTTGTACGCGCCCCCCGCGGTTGCTTCGGCCTGGGCCGCGGCGATCAGGGCCTCGGCGGCGTTGTCGACATAGCAGAATCCCCCGGGGGACCGGCCGCCATCCAGCACGGCCATGAGCCCCTGGCGGATCAGTTCGGCGATGTCCGTGGCAAACGCCTTGCCGCGCGGCCCGTAGATGGTGGCTGGCCGGATGATGGTCACGGGCAGGCCGGCGGCGGACGCCGCGCGCACCAGTTCCTCGCCCTGGCATTTGGTCCGGTTGTAGGGCAGGCCCACATCGGTGAGCGGGCCGGACTCATCGCAGGGATCGCGGGGATAGCCGTATACATCCGTGGAACTCACGTGGAGGAAGCGCTGGACGCCGCCGGCCTGCATCGCCGCTTCCAGCAGGTTGCGGACGCCGGTCACATTGGCTTCGTAGTACAGATGCCAGGGCGCCCAGTCCGTGGAGCACGCGGCGCAGTGGTAGATGAGGGTGACGCCGCCAGCGGCGCGAGCCAGGGTTTCGACGTCGCTCAGGCTGCCGCGGACGATCTCGATGGGCGTGCCCGCGAGGTGGCGCACATCCCCGCCCGCGCGAACCAGAACCCGAACCTCGGCGCCGCGCGACGCCAGCAACTGCGCGAGCCGGCCCCCCAGGAAACCGCTGGCGCCGGTGACGAGGACGCTTATTCCCTCATCCCCTTGAATGCGTCAATGGCAAACTCCAGGTCCTGCCGCGAGTGCGCCGCGGTCACGCACAGCCGCAGCCGGGCGGCGCCCTGGGGCACCGCAGGGAACATCACCGGCGTGGCCAGAATGCCTATCTCGCGCAGACGCCCGGAGAAGAGCGCGGTGACCGCTTCGTCGTGGAAGATGATGGGAATGATGGGGGTCTGGGACGTGCCGGTGTCGTAGCCGAGTTCGCGCAGCCCTGCCCGCAGGAAGTCCGCGTTCTCGCGCAGCCTGGTGACGCGCTCCGGCTCGCTGCGCAGTATGGCCAGCGTCTCGCGGACCGCGGCGACCGCAGCCGGACACAACGCCGCCGAGAAGATGAACGGCGCGGCGGCATGCTGAAAGTAAATGGCCAGCTCCTGGGACACGCAGACAAAACCGCCGTTGGACGGGATGGCCTTGGCCAGCGACCCGGTCCAGATGTCCACCTCCGCCGTGTCGATGCCGAAATGCTCGTCGGTGCCGCGGCCAGTGCCGCCCAGCACGCCCGTTGCGTGCGACTCGTCCACCATGAGATAGCAGTGGAACTGCTTCTTCAGCTCCACCAGCTCCGGCAGGCGGCAGATATCGCCGTCCATGGAGAAGACGCCGTCGGCGATGATGAGCGTGCGATTGGCGGGCGGTCCGGACTCCAGCTCGTGCCGCAGAGAGGAGGGGTCGTTGTGCTGAAAACGCTGCAGCGGCACGCCGGCCAGCCGGCAGGCATCCACCAGGCTGCGGTGCGACAGGGAATCGAGGATGACCCGGTCCTGGGCCGAAAGCAGCGCCGCGATGACTGCCAGGTTGGCCAGGTATCCCGAACTGAAGGTGATGGCCTCGGCGGTCCCCTTGAAATCGGCCAGTTCCCGCTCCATCATGTGGTGCAGATCGATGGTGCCGGTCAGCATGCGGACGCCGCCGGTTCCGGTGCCGTACTTGCGGACCGCTTCCACGGCGCACTCGTCGATACGGGTATCGCCGATGAGGCCGAGGTAGTCGTAAGAGGAGAGCATCATCATCTGGCGCCCCTCCGCCTGCACCCAGGGGCCCGAGCGGCCTTCCAGAGCGAGCTGATACGGGTAAACACCCGCCTCGCAGGCGCGGCCCATCAACTCGAAGACACGGCGCGCGCGTGCATCAATCAGGTTTTCCTTGCGGAACGTCCACTTTTTATCGGGTGAGAAGAAGCCGTCAAAAAGGTCGCCTGAGGCAGTTCTGAAGGTACGGAGCTGGCTGAGGCCATTAAGATGATCTGGCATAGTAAACCGCCACTACGGGCGTTCACCTTTTACAAAAGGGTTTAACCCAGTATAGTAGAAGCCTGAACGTTTGTAACGGGAGAGTGAAGTTTTTGGGCCACGGGAAGCGGCAACGCATTCAGCACCCTGCGGTGGTGGCGGCGATTCTGGGATCCGCTTTGTCCCTGTTCGCGGCCGATCTCAGCCCGGAGGGTCTCTGGAAGACCACCGACGACAAGACCGGGAAGCCCAAGGGACTGGTGCGCGTCTACCGGGAAAACGGCGCGTTCTTCGGCCGCGCGGAAGCCGCGCTCATCCCGGAAGAGGCGAACAAGGTTTGCGAGCTGTGCACGGACGAGCGCCGGAATAAGCCGGTGGTCGGCCTGGTGATCATGCGCAACATGCGGAAGAACGGCGAAGAGTACATCGGCGGGGACATCCTCGATCCGGACAACGGCACCGTCTATCGTTGCAAGTTCCGGATGGAGGATCAGGGGCGAAAGCTGATTGTGCGCGGGTTCATCGGCTTCGCGCTGTTTGGGCGCTCGCAGACCTGGGTTCGCCAGCCATAAGACGTTCAGCGGCGCCCGAGGGCCTGATGCGCGTTGCCGGCGGATGATTCTGAGGAGCGCTCCCGAGCCGCGTTTTGCTCTCACGGCGAAGAGTCCGTTAAGTCCCGCAACGGCCAGGGGCCAGTCATGTACCGGCAAACATCCGTCGCCCGCAACTTGACGCAGAGTTGCCTAGGATCTCCACGCCCCGTGATCCGC
>CAYVPZ010000396.1:0-5146 GCA_964453955.1 uncultured Solibacteraceae bacterium
GCCAGCGCCCGCCAGCCGAACGCGCCGGCTATGATGGCCCCGATCTGGTTGCGCTGCTCACGGTAGCCAATGTCGCGGTTGATGGCCGCCGCCAGCAGGAACGCCATGCGGATCTGGTTGGCGGTCAGCACGGCGGTGTCGGAGGCGAACTCGCCGGCCGCCCACGGCAGCGTCAGCAGCGGCATCACGTCGGGCAGCGCGGTGGCCACCGAAAACAGCGCGTTCTCCATGGCGATCTTGGCGATCACATGATTGGCCACGGGCCGGCGGAACGGCTCCAGATGGCGCGCCAGAGGGATGGCCAGATCGTCGTATTCGTGGATCACTCGCCGCACCGTGCGTGCGGGATCGCGCCACGAGAAGGTGATGGCGCCCGGCGGATGGGGCATCTCGTCGCTCCAGATTTCGACGTCGAACCGTTCAGCCGTGTCCGGCTCGGCGCGCTGGAGAATCCGCGCCGCATCCGCCCGCCGCGCTTCACTCCAGTGCGGGGGCGCGAAGAACGACTCCATGCGAAAGAAGGCCAGCTCGCTTTCCGCGAACAGGCCGACGCGCACGCTGCGCTCCGCTTTCTGGCGGACTTCATGGGGCTTCAGCCAGCCCAGCGCGTCTTTGACGTGGCGAAGATAACTCAGCGACATGGCGGCGAAGAAGCCCGGAACAGCACCTGCAGCCTCTTCTGCCATTCTAGCCCCACGCCGATGCGCTCCACCGCGACGTCCGGAGAAAAGTAGCGCAGGATGACTTCGTTGGAGGGATGAAACATCAGCGCGGGCCCCACCAGCAACAGGCGCGGCGGCTGGCGGCCGAGCTCCACGCCCGGGAAGTAGCCGGCCGAAGCGAAGTCTCCGCGCTCCAGATGCCAGCGCACCCGCATCCAGTAATCGAGCGCCTGCAGGGGAAGGTGGATGTCTTCGCTCGCTTTCAGCTCGATCACGGCGAGGCGCCCGGCGGCGTCCACCGCGAGCAGATCGATGAGGCCGTGGGCGGTGGCCGCGAAGGCCGGGACCTGTCCGTACACCGGCTCGGGCAGGAGGGCCGGGTCGAGTTTGCGAAGCTCCGCCCGCACCTGCGATTCCAGCAAAAGCTCCGCATGGACGCGTTCGAAAGCGCGCGCGGGCGCCGTGGACATTCCGCGGCACGGTTCCACGCGTGTGTCGAGGTTACCGTAGTCGGCCAGATCGATGGGGAAATCGACGCCGTCCGCCGTGTACGCCCATGCGCGCCAGCGGGCGGCTTCGCGATCGAGAAACCGCAGGCGCAGACAGGTGGTGCGCTCATGTCCCGCAGGCAGATAAAGAATGAGCCCGCGCACCGCGGTTTTCTTTTCGCGGCGGCGCAGGTAGTCGAGCCAGATGAGACCGAAGCTGAGCGCCTGATCGGCCAGCAGCGCGTCGGGGGGCGCGGCGATGGCCGCCCAGCCCTGGGCGCCCGAACGCAGGAACGCGCGCGGGAAGTTGGGCGAGAGGCTGGCGGTGAGTTCCGCCCCGGTGGTCAGCTCGGCAATGTGAAACTCGGGGTGCCAGCGGTGCAGAAAGCGGCGAAACGTTTCGCGCAGTTCCAGCCGCGCGCTCTGGCGGTGGTATTGCTTTGTGGATGGCCGGGCAAGATCGATCAGGGTCAGCACGCCCGCGCGCCGGCCAAAGCGTTCCACCCGCAACACCAGCCGGCCCCGGCTCTGCGATTCGATGGCAATCACGCGCCGGGCCAGGGTGCGGGTCTGGTCCCACACTTCGATTGTGAGCCGGCCGTTGCGTTCCTCCAGCGCCCAAGCGCCGGCTGTGAGCGGAAACAGGCCTTCGCCGTCCTCGGTGAGAACGGGTTCGGCGCATTCGAGAACGAAACGTTCGATGGCGGTCCGCGGCGGCTCGGACGTTGCGGCAATCGGCGATAGCCCCGCGGCGGAAGCCACTCAGAACTCTCCTATGATGGTTATCGTCGGTGCTGGAAGAAAGATTAGAGCGGGTCAGAGATCGGATTGCCCGGGCCGCCGCGCGCGCGGGACGCCGCCCGGAGGAGATCACCCTGCTGGCGGTGACCAAGAAGTTCCCGGCGGAGTCGATCGGCGAGGCCGCGCGGCTGGGCGTTCGGCACTTCGGCGAAAACTACGTGCAGGAGTTCGAAACCAAGCGCGCCGCGCTGGCCGCGCTCTCCGGATCCGGTGTCCGCTTCCATTTCATCGGCCATCTGCAGGCCAACAAGGCGCGCCGGGCGGTGGAACTGTTCGACGTGGTTCAGACGGTGGACTCGGCGCGGCTGGCCGGACGCCTGAATCAGAGCGCGGCCGGCCCCCTCGACGTCATGCTCGAAGTGAAGCTCTCCGGCGAGGGAACCAAGGCGGGAGTGTCCCCGGAAGATTTGCCGCGTCTGGTGGAGGCGGTGGCCGGCTGCCCGAATCTGCGGCTGCGCGGGCTGATGACCATGCCGCCGTGGTCGGAGGAGGCCGAGCCGGCGCGCCCGTACTTCCGCCGGCTGCGCGCGCTGGCCGAAGAAAACGGCCTGGCGGAGCTGTCCATGGGCATGTCCCACGATTTCGAAACGGCCATCGAGGAGGGCGCCACGCTGGTGCGCATTGGGACGGCCCTGTTCGGGAAGCGCCCGAAAGCATGACGCTCGGGTTCTTCTCTCCCCTGCCCCCGGCGCGCACCGGGGTCGCCGACTATTCGGCCGCGTTACTCGAGGCCATGCGGCAATCGGGCACGGTGGCGGCCAACCGCGGCGGCGACATCAACCTGTATCACCTGGGCAATAACGCGCTGCACCGGGAGATCTACCGGCGCGCGCTGGAGGAGCCCGGCATCGTGGTGCTGCACGACGCCGTGCTCCAGCACTTTTTCCTCGGAGAATTGGGAAATGAGGTGTACGTCACCGAATTTGTTTATAATTACGGCGCCTGGAGCGAAGCGCTGGCCGCGCGGCTGTGGGCCGGGCGCGCGCGATCGGCCGCCGAGCCGCTCTACTTCCAATATCCGATGATCCGGCGGGTGGTGGAACGCTCCCGCGCGGTGATTGTCCACAACGCCCGGGCGGAGCGCATTGCCCGCGAGCACGGCGCCGCCGTCGTCCACCGGATTCCGCACCTTTTCGAGACCTGCTCGCCGCCGCCGGGGTACGAAGTCATCCGCCTGCGGGAGCGCCTGGGGGTCCGCGGTGCTGATCTGCTTTTCGCGGTCTTCGGACACCTGCGGGAGACCAAGCGGATTTCGACCGTGCTGCGGGCCTTCGCGCGCGTGCGCCGGGAACGGAAAAACGTGAAGCTGCTGGTGGCCGGCGAATTCGCCTCCCCCGATCTGGCCCGCGCGCTGGCCGGGGAACTGGGGGCCGAAGGCGTGATCCGCACCGGCTACCTGCCCGCCGCGGACTTCCTGCTGCACGCCGCGGCCAGCGACGTCTGCCTGAACCTGCGCTGGCCTTCGGCTGGCGAAACCTCGGGCATCGCGGTGCGGCTGATGGGCATGGGCCGGTGCGTGGTGGTGACCGGGGGCGAAGAGACCGCGGATTTTCCCGAAGCCGCGGCGATTCGCGTGGAGGCCGGCCCGGCCGAGGAAGAGATGCTCACCGCGTTCCTGTTCTGGCTGGCCTCGAGCCCGGCGAAAGCGCGCGAAATCGGAGCCCGCGCCGCCGCGCACATCGGCGAGTTGCACGCTCCTGGCCGCGTGGCCGCCCAATACTGGCGCGCGATTGAGGCCTGCTATCATGAAGGGCACAGCTCTTCCCCCGTAACGTGAGACAGGTTCGTGTCGTTCTCTTCGCCGCGCTGCTGGTGTATGGCGGCGCGCAGGCTCCCGGCGCCGTCGTCATCGACAAGCGCCTGCACCTGCGCGTGCCCACCCGCGACGGCGTGCATCTGGACGCCAACGTCTTTCTGCCCGCCGGCGGGCGCCGCGTTCCCGCGCTGCTGGTGCGCACGCCCTACGGAAAAGGCGTCGACCTGTTCGCCGGGTATCCGGTTTTCCTCGACCATGGTTATGCCGTGGTGATCGAGGACGTGCGCGGGCGCTTCGATTCCGAGGGCGTCTTCGACTCGCTCCACCACGAGGGCGAGGATGGCTCCGACACCATCGACTGGATCTCCCGGCAACCATGGTCGAACGGGCGCGTGGGCATGGTGGGAGGGTCGTATCTGGGCATCGTCCAGTGGGAGGCCGCGGTCACCAACAACCCGCACCTGAAGGCCATCTGCCCGGTGGTCTCGGGCGACGACGATTACACCGACCGTTTCTATTCCACCGGCGGCGCCACCAAACTGGGCCATCGCCTGTCATGGATGTCCCAGAACCTGCCGGCCGCGGGCTTCGAGCGCCCGCCCTTTGCCGACTACATCGGCCATCTGCCCGTGCGCACCGCCGACCGCGCCGCCACGGGCCAGACCATCGGCTTCTACCAGCAGGCGCTCAATCACCCGTCCTACGACGATTTCTGGAAAAAGCTGAGCGTGCGCGAGAAGCTGGATCGCATGACCACGCCGGTGTTTTCGGTGGGCGGCTGGTACGACAACTATGTGGAGAGCGATCTGGACGCCTTCATGACGCTGCGGAAAAAGGGCACGCCGGCGCACATTCTGATTGGCCCGTGGACCCACAACATGTTGTGGAAGGCGCCCGGCGTCGATTTCGGACCGGCCTCGGCGGCGCCCATCCGCCGCTATCAGATCGAGTGGTTCGACCGCTGGCTGCGGCCGGAGGGGGCCAGCGCCGAGCCCGCGCCGCTGGTGCTGCCCGATCTTCCCGTGCGCATCTTCGTGATGGGCCGCAACCAGTGGCGCGACGAGCGCGAGTGGCCGCTGGCGCGCGCTGCGGCAACGCCGATGTATCTGGCCGGCGGCGGGCATGCCAACACGCTCTCGGGCGATGGCCTGCTGGACTCGAATCCCGCGCGCAAGTCCGCGCCGGACCGCTTCACCTACGATCCGAAAAACCCGGTGCCCACGCGTGGTGGCGCCGTCTGCTGCGATCCGAAGACCTTCCCGTGGGGGCCCATGGAGCAGCGGCCGGTGGAGACGCGCCGCGACGTCCTGGTGTACACCACGCCGCCGCTGAAACGCGATGTGGAGGTAACCGGGCGGGTGGACGCCGTCCTCTGGGTTTCCACCTCGGCGCCGGACACCGATTTTTCGCGCGCCTTTCTCGCCGTCGCGCTCGGCCAT
>CAYVPZ010000397.1:0-5134 GCA_964453955.1 uncultured Solibacteraceae bacterium
CGCCAGCTCGCTGATTTTCGGCATGTCGAAAAACCCGGCGCCTCCCTTGACCGAATGCACGGCCCGAAATACACGGTTTATCAGTTCCTCATCGAACTTCGCCCCCGCCTTTTCGAGGGCGAGAAGGTCCGTCTCCACCCCAGCCAGGTGCTCGCCGGACTCGGCGAGGTAATCCTCGGCCAGTTGGTCGTCAAGATGAATGGTCATCATTTGTCTTCCTTCCTTCCACCAACCCAGCGCGCGCCAGACTGCTCTTAAACCGTTCGAGCTCCTCGCCCGCCCGGCTCAGAAGCTCGTCGCAGCGGTCCAGTTGCCCGGCGGCCCCGGCCTGCTCGATCGCCAGCGCCATCGCGCGCAGACTTTCCGCCCCGACCGTGGCGGCCGCACCTTTCAGGGCGTGCGCCTGCAACCGTGAGCCGGGGGCATCGGCTTCCTCGATCCGCGCGCGCAGATTGCGCAACTGGGACGGGACATTGCGAAGGAAACCCGCCAGCACCGTGCCGGCCAGCTGGCGGTCTCCCATCAGCCTGCGCAGCAGAGCGTCCTCATCGAATACGGCCGTATCCCGCTGTTCGGCCGCGGGTGCGGGCAGCCAGCGGGCCAGCACCTCCGCCAGCCGCTCGATATCCACCGGTTTGGCCAGATAATCGTTCATCCCTTCGCGCAGGCAGCGGTCCCGGTCGGCCGGCATCGCGTCGGCGGTCATGGCGACGACCGGAATCGCGGGATGAATCGAGCGGATCCCGCGGGCCGCTTCGAAGCCGTCCATCACCGGCATCTCGCAGTCCATCAGCACCAGGTCGCAGCCTCCCTGCCGAACCGCCTCGATGGCCTTGGCGCCGTTGGCGGCGGCGCTGGCCTGGTAGCCCAGCTTGCGCAGTTGCGCCAGAGCGACGTCCCGGTTAGTGTCGTTGTCTTCCGCCACCAGGATTCTCGCTTTTTGTCCAGCCGGAGTGGCCCTGCGCGGGGCTGTGGATGGCCCATCCGCTGGTTCGTTGGCGGGCTGAAGCCGGCCGGGGGGAGCCATTTCGAAAACCGCCGTGAACCAGAATGTGGAACCATGGCCTTCCCGGCTGTCGACGCCGATGGTTCCCCCCATCAACTCGGCAAGCTGCCGGCTGATGGCCAGCCCGAGCCCGGTGCCGCCGTATCTGCGGGTGGTGGAATCGTCCGCCTGCACGAAGGGGGAGAATAACCGCGCGGCCTGATCCGGCCGTATGCCGATGCCCGTATCGGCGACGGAAAAGCGAACGGCTGCCGTGCCGCCGCTCGTGCGCTCGAGCGTGGCATCCAGCGTTACCTCCCCCCGCTCGGTGAATTTGATGGCATTGCCGGCGAGATTGGTCAACACCTGGCGCAGGCGGTGGGCATCGCCGCGCAGAAGCGGCGGAATATCCGGCGAAACCCGCGCGAAAAAGTCCAGGCGCTTCGCGCAGGCCTGGACGCGCAAAAGCTGGAGGACATCCTCGACGGTCTGGCGCGGGTTGAAGTCCAGCTTCTCCAGAACCATCTTGCGCGCCTCGATCCGGGCAAGATCGAGGATGCCGTCGATGAGGACCAGCAGAGCCCGGCCACTTTTCTCGGCCACACAGGCGAAGTGCCGTTGCTCCTGAGTCAGGCCGGTTTCGAGCAGCAGTTGAATCATGCCGATGACGCCGTTCATGGGCGTGCGGATCTCGTGGCTCATGTTGGCCAGAAAACGGCTCTTGGCCCGATTGGCGGCTTCGGCGCCCTCGCGGGCCCGGATCAGCTCCGCTTCGTATCGTTTGCGCTCGCTGATGTCCTCGGCAATTCCCACCACTCGAATCAGTTGCCCGGCCTGGTCGTGAACGGGAAACGCGCGGTCCCGGATCCATTTCTCCCGCCCATCGGGGGTTCGTATGCGGAATTCCACCTCGCCGGTTTCTCCCTTTTGCGCCGCAAGCAACCGACGAGCCTGTTCCAGGTCGTCGGGGTGGATCGCGTCCATCCAGGACGCCGGGTTCTTGTAGGCGCTCTCGCAGGTTCTGCCCCAGACCTGCTCATACGCAGGGCTGATGTAGAGCGTCTCTCTGGCGGCGGATAGCACAAAAAAGACTTCACTAATGTTTTCGGCGAGCTGGCGGAACTTCTCTTCGCTCGCCCGCAGGGTCTGCTCGGCCTGCCTGCGCGCGGTGATGTCCCGGAAGAACCAAACGCGCCCCAGTTTCTGTCCCGTTTCACTGCGCAGACTGGTGGAATAGCGTTCCAGTGTCCGGCCGTCCCGCAAGGCAATCTCGCAATGATCTTTCGCATCCGGGTCGTCATTCAGTTCCCGAATCCGCTCGAGGAAAGCGGCGGGATCGTTCACGCGATCGCAGGCCGCCGACAAGATGAGCGGCCGCTGGCCGCCTATCTGATAATCGGGCAGATTGTCGGGAATACGATCGAGCGGAATCCGCCAGACGTCCAGGAACTGTTTGTTGTGCGAAACGATGACGTTTTCATCGTTGAGGACGAGGATTCCGTCGAGCGACACCTGGTGTATGGCGCGAATCAGGGAGTGCTGGAACTGGTGACGCCGGGCTTCCTCCTCGACCGCCTGTTTGGCCGCGCGCAGCGCTTCCTCGGCCAGTTTGCGCTCGGTGATGGCGATGTGCTCGATGGCAATGCGGGGACGGCCATCGCTCAGAAATCGCGTCACCCGGCTCATGAACCAGCGCTGTTCGCCGGGGGAATGACAGGGATACTCCATCGCAAATCGTCCGCATGTACCGGCGAGAACCCTCCGGATGCCGGCGGCGAACCGGGCGGCCGGGCCGGCTTCCGGGCCCCGCGCCCGGTCGCACACCGCGAGATACCCGGCTCCGATGCCCAGCGAACTGGCCGGACCGGGCCGGGTCTGGTCCGCTGCGCGGTTGGCTTCCGCGAAATCGTTCCATGCCTTGTTCACCGCGATGATCGTGCCGGTCTCGTCCAGCACGCATATGTGGGAGGAAAGCGCGTCGATGGTGGATTGGGCAAACTCCTGGGAATCGCGCATGGCTTTCTCGGCCAGCTTGCGCTCGGTGATGTCCCTGCTGACGCCGACGTGTCCCAGAAACTCGCCGCCCGGAGAAAAGCGCGGCGCCGCATGCGAGTCGATCCACCGCCATTCGCCGTCGGCGCGGCGGATACGGGCTTCGGCTCGCCAGGGCGTACGCTCCCGCACGGCGATGCGCGATGTCCCGGTATACCCCGGCGCATCGTCCGGGTGAACCAGCGACTGCCACTCGTCGCCTTCCACCTGTTGGAGGTTGGCCCCGTAGAATTCCCGATAGGCCCGATTCACGAAGAGCGGCACGCCCGCGGCGCTGGTCACAAATATTCCAGTCGGGCAACAGTCGGCCATGATGCGGAAGCGCTCTTCGCTCTCGCGCAGCGCCTCCTCGGCCCGTTTGCGCTCGGTGATGTCCGCACTGAGGCCGATGTGCCCCAGGAACTCTCCGCCCGACGAAAAGCGCGGCTCCGCGTAGGAGCCGATCAGGCGCCACTCGCCATCGGCGCGCCGGATGCGCGCTTCCGCCCGGAACGGCGCGTGTTCCCGAACCGCGCGGTGGAATGCTCCGGCATACTCGGGCGCATCGTCGGGGTGAATCGGGAGCTGCCACCTGCCTATCTCCACCTGTTCGCAGGCTGGCCCCACAAACCTCCGGCAGGAGCGGTTGATGAACTGGCCCTCGCCCTCCGCGCCGGTCACCCACATCATCGTCGGGCAGCAGTCGGCCATGTTGCGGAAGCGCTCTTCGCTCTCGCGCAGCGCGTCCTCGGCCCGCTTGCGCTCGGTGATGTCGGGACAGAGGCCGACATGCCCAAGGTACTCGCCACCCGGCGAAAAGCGCGGCTCCGCGTAGGAGGCCATCCAGCGCCACTGGCCGTCGGCGCGCCGGATACGCGCTTCTCCCTGGAAAGGGGCGTGCCGCCGCACGGCGTCGCGGAATGCCCGGACGTACGCGGCTACATCGTCCGGGTGAACCAGCGACTGCCATTGGCCTCCCTCGGTCCGCTCGCAGGTGGTCCCGCAGAATTCCCGGTATGCCCGGTTGATGAACTGCGTCTCGCCCTGTGCGTCGGTCACCCACATCATGGTCGGGCAGCCGTCCGCCATGACGCGGAAGCGCTCTTCGCTCTCGCGCAGCGCGTCTTCGGTCCGCTTGCGCTCGGTGATGTCTTCGATATGGACGACAAAATAGGACGGGTTGCCGCCGCCGTCCCGCGCGAGCGCGATCCGCATGCGCCCCCACACCACGCTTCCATCGCGGTGGATGTAGCGTTTTTCCGCGTCCAGGTATCCTCCCGGTTCGTTCCTCAACTGCTCCATTCTCTCGACAGAAGGCGCCAGATCGCCGGGGTGGGTCAATGCCGACCAGTTGGTGGCCAGAAGTTCCCGTTCGGAATACCCCAGCATCCGGCAAAACGCCGCGTTCACTTTGAGGAAGCGCTGGTCCAGCCCGCTGACGCACATGGCGAACGGGGCGTGTTCAAAAACCTCGCGGAACAGCTCTTCGCTTTCCCGAAGCTTGCGCTCGGCGCGGACGCGTTTGCCGATGTCGTGCGCCGTGGCGGAAGCACCCACTATCTCTCCGTCTGGATTCCGGATCGGGGAGACGGAGAGCAGGATATCGATCTGGCGGCCGTCCCTGGTTTGGCGGACCGTTTCGAAAGGATGGGTGGCGCGCCCCTCCCTCGCCGCCCCCAGGCACAGGCTCAACTCGTCGCGGCGGCCGGGCGGAACGACAATCTCGATGCTCTTTCCGACCATTTCCCGGGCCGAATAACCATACAGAGCTTCGGCGCCCCGGTTCCAGCTGACCACGGTCCCGTCCAGCGCCACGGCGCTAATCGCGTCGTCGGAAGATTCCACGATCGAAACCAGCAAAGCCCGCGCCCGCTCCGCCTCCTGCCGCTGGGAGATGTCCCGGAGAATGGCGGACATAGCCACCACTTCGCCGCCGGAGTTTACGATGGGCGACCCGGTAACGGATACGTGAAACCTCCGTCCGTCCTTGCGCAGGCACAAGCTCTCGTATTGGGAGACGGTGATGCCTTGCGATACCTGTCCGGTGAAACACGCGAGGTCGGGCCGCCGCTCCGGCGCCATCAGCATGGACACGTGTTTCCCGATCGCGTCTTCGGC
>CAYVPZ010000398.1:0-5099 GCA_964453955.1 uncultured Solibacteraceae bacterium
CGAAATGGCTGTGATGAATACTACCGGCAACTATTTCCGCAGCGGTACCGCCTTCAGAAGAGGCTCCGGTATCTGCTCACCAAAGACCGCCGCTTCGCCCTATGGGAAGCGTTTGGGGGGCAATTGATGAGCGGACGCAGCGAATGGCGCCCATTCCCGCGCCCGCGCCCGCCCGGTCTTGGCGAATTCACCTGGGAGAGTTCGCGCCAGGCCGCGAACCTGGTGGATGGAATTTTTGGCGAAGCTGGCGCTCCCGTTCCGTTCGACGATCTCATCGACCGTGTCGCGCGGCACTGGGGCATCGCCGACCACGCCGAGCCGGCTCGCGAAGAGCCCGTGGCAGCCGGGAGCATTCAGACGACTATGGAGAACCGCGGATGGCTGAAACGGCTGTGGAGTGAAGTCAGCGAGCTGCCTGCCCGCCAGCGCAGCGCCCTGCTTCTGAATCTGCGCGACGATCACGGGGGCTCCGCTCTGGTGCTGCTGCCCATCACCGGCGTCGCCACCATGCGCGATATCGCCGGCGCGCTCGAACTTGCGGCGGAAGATCTCGCGCGCATCTGGAGGGAGCTGCCGTGGGACGACCAGCGGATTGCCACCCTGCTGAATCTGACCCGGCAGCAAGTCGCCAATCTGCGCAAGTCCGCCCGCGAGCGTCTGGCCAGGAGGCTGCGATGAACGATCATCTGGAACCACTGAAACTCGAAGAATATCTTTCGCGCACTCTCTCGCCCGCCGCTTTGCTTGCGGCCGACGACCACCTTGCGCAGTGCACGGAATGCCGCGAGCGGGCGGCGCTTTCGGCCCCCCCCATCCGTCAGCTCCGGCGTTCGTTCGCTCCCGCGCATCTCAATCAGGACTCCCTGGCCGCTTATGCCGAAGGCAGGCTTTCCGATGCTGCCGCGCGCGCCCACCTGCGGGAATGCGCCCAATGCCGCGAAGAGGCTGAGGATCTGCTGCGGTTCGTTCGGGAAGGGACGCGCACCGCACCGGCTCGGGAGCCGCGCGTATGGTGGCGTCTTGCGGCCGCTGCGGCCGTCTGCGCCCTTGTCGTGGGCGCCATGATCCTGCGAAGCCGCCAGGAGTCCGTCAGGATCGCGGCCGTCGCACCCGCCACACGGAGCCTGCCCGCGGACTTGCGCGAACTGAGAGATGAGGCGCTGAAGGACGGCCGGGTAGCGATTCCCGCCGGGATCGTTTCGCTGCGCGGCGAAACCGAGACGCAGTTGGGCGGCGGCGCTCCGGATTCGCAACCGGAGTTGCAGACGCCGGTTGGCACGGGAATCCTGACCGCCAGACCGGAGTTCCGCTGGAAACCCGTTCCAGGCGCGCAACAGTATGAAGCGATTGTTTTCGACGCGAACGCCCGCGAGATCGCCTCCAGCGGCCCCCTGCAACAACCCGAATGGACACCCGCCCAGGACCTCGACAGCGGGGAGGTTTATTTCTGGGAGCTTACCGTTCTGGTGAACGGGAAGCGTATCACCGCTCCCCGCCCTCCCGCTCCGCAGGCGCGATTCCTGGTGATCCCGGAAACAGACCGAGCCCGGCTGGCGGACCTCGCTGTGCGTTTTCCCCAGGAGCACGTATTGCTGGGCGTGCTATATGCGCGGGCCGGCGCCCTTGACGAAGCCCGCCAGCAATGGCGCACAGCAATTGCCTCGGGACACCCGGAAGCCGCCCGTCTGCTGGACAGCATCTGACAGCGCATCATCGGTATGTCGCCCGGTGTAAAATTGCCCTCAGGCGCGGAGGAACATGAGGGTTACGCGCCGGTAAAGGACAATGGTAAGTTCGGTTGTCCGTGGATTCCAGGGCTCCCAGCCCGCGTTCTGTTCCGCCTGCCCAATCCAGGAGTTCTGGCCACGATGAAGGGCCGGCAGAATGACCATCGACGAGGCTGAATCCATACTGCAGGAAGTCAGGTATTGGCACTATCCGTTTGACTTGCCGAAAGGAACGACCGTGCCAAACAGACCCGGCGTCGATCCAAAGCGGCATTTACTACGAAAGAGACATTTCTTCGACAGGTTGGTGGCTCGCTATTCAGGTTCGCTGAGCGGAAAAGCCGTTCTCGATCTGGGATGTTGTCAGGGATTCTGGTCGTTCCATGCCAGCCGGGCAGGCGCGATTAACTGCGTGGGAATTGATTCCTCGCAGACCTTCGTGCGCGAAGCACAAGCGATTGGGACTGTGGTGGGCATCTATCATCTGGTGGATCCGATCTTCGTACTGCGAAGGGCGGCCAGCCTCACTTTGGAAACGTTGGTGGTTGACACCGAAGTCCTCCGCGAGGACGGCTCGTTCCTGAGCCTGGCCGCAAGAAATCCCGAGGAACCGACCACCTGCGGATCCAACCTGGTCTGCATGCTGCGCGTCGTGCCCACGAGAGGGGCTTTGTTGAGTCTTATCTCGGCCACGTGCGGCCTGATGTTCAGTTCCGCAACTCCTCCACCAACGCGCGTGTATTGTAGCCACAATCCCCACCCAGCGTCACCCGGCTGCTTCCGCCGGTATCTGTCTCGCCATCCGCCCAACCTATACCGGCAGCGGTTCGAGAATGTCGATTTTGTAATTCGCCGCACCATCACGGCGGCCCGTCGAGACTAAGACAATCAACCTTCGTCTCACACTGCAACATGTCCTGCGCCAGCAGATTCCAGCCCACAAAGCCGGGGAAGACATGATCTTTCGATTGCTCCGCGGTCGGGGCGAGGCCCTCCCCGCTTTCTGCGTCGTAGCACTCATGCATCGATCCCCACCTTTGAATATCCGCGAGGACCAGCCGGCCCAGGATTCCGGCCAGGCGCCCGGCTTCCTCGTCAAAGCGGTAACGCCTAAGGGCCAGGAAGTAGAGGTAGTTGGTGTTAATCCATACCGGTCCCTGCCAGTTGGAGTAGGGATCGATCATGCTGACGTTGTTGTAACCGGGATCCTGCTTCGACAGGCTGCGAATTCCATGGAGCGCGAGCATATGTCCGGGGTTCCACAAGTAGCGTTTTATCATGGCGCGTGCATCCGCGGGTGGCAGGATTTCGTCCACCAGTGGAATGAAATTCGAACCACTGATGCGGCGAACCGGCTGGCCTGTATCGCGGCGCACGTTGAAGAACATCTCGTCGCTCGCGAACCACAGATGTTTCAGCATCGCGGCGCGCAGCCGGCCGGCTTTCTGCCGGTATTCGTTGGCTTCGGTCTCTTTGCCCAGCATTTCCCCCAGCCGGGCCATCGCCTTGTACTCGCGTAGCTGGAACGTGCACAGGTCGACAGCCAGGATGGCGTTGCGATCGTTCGGGTCGTTGGTGAGTGCGACATTGTTGTCCTCACCTGACTGCATGGCGTTCTCCCAGAAATACAGCTCCCATTTTGGGTCGTATTGGGTCCGTTCGCGGTAAGCAATGATGAGGCGCAGGTTCTCCCAGACCGGCGCTATCCACTGGTAGTCCCCCATTCTCTCCGAGGCGATGACCGCGCCCTGCGCCAGAAACGGCTTGACGGTGAAGGCGCCGAGTATCGCATGCAGCCTGGGTTCCGGTGGTCCCTTCGTTGTCAGAAACCCCGGCACATAGCCATCCTTGTCGATTGCTCCCGCGAAACTCAGCACCCACCATCGCAAATATTTCGCCTGTTCACGTTTCTGATGCGCCAGGTGCGAGCCGATGAAGAAGCCATCCCAGTCCCACATCTGCTTGTAGTAGCCCCCGGGAATCAGATAGTCGTACCTGAGGTAGCCCTCCGCGGGGCGGATGGTCTGCGGTTCGAGCCTCGCAAAAGCGGAGGAAAGGTCGTCGAGGAGAGCGTTCAGGTTCTCGGCGGCGCTGGCCCGGGGAAAGGCAAGCATGACCGCAAAGAGAGTGGCGAGCGTGCGTCGCATGGTTCTCAAAGCTTACGCCCACCTGAGAACGGAATGTCAGATCGGCGCCGGTCCGCCAGCTCGATTTGCATGCAGAGGTTCATGACGGGGAGAACTTCGCGGTAGACGGCAAGCATGGACTCCACCAGGTCGAGTCCCGTGGCGCCGCCGACTTCGGTTTCGCTCATGCGGTAGAAGAGCTGGAACCCTGCCCACGCGTTCTTCCCTGCGTTCTCGAGAGCGCGGCGAAGCTTGAGCGGGCCGGGATAGGTGGCCGCTGACAAGGGCTCTCGCTTTTGTTCCCAGCAGCCGGCGTGGACGAGGAAGCCTTCCGCGGAGACGAGCCGCTCGAGCTCGCGCGCCAGAGTGCTGTTGGGCTTCAGGCCGGCCAGCAACCGGTGCCAGTCCCAATCCTCGCGCAACTGGAAATGACGCGACCCGCGCGGCGCTTTTTCGTAGCCGCGTTCAATTTGCAAACCGAACTCGACGGTCTGCTGAGCGGTATTTACCTGGAGGAAGAGTTTCGAGCAGCCGAAGCTCACGTCCGACGAAACGGGTTTGGCCAGGCGATTGGCGCGGGGCAGGTAGCCGATCCACTGCCAGTAGACGCCGCGGCCCCAGCGCTCGGTAACGAAGGGCTGGCCGTAGCGCGCTTCGAGCGCCAGTTTCAGGATGCGCGTGATGCGTTCGTGATCGGTAAGGTTGCCAACGTGAATGCCGCGCTGGAAGTCGAAAAACTCAGGCCGGAAGGCACAGGGTACGCCGAGATCCGGGAGAACGGCCGGCCGGCCGGAATCGCTGGTGGTCACGAGGGTCACTTTCACAATATACTGCCCCTCTCTTACGTTCGCGGCTGGGCGGCTCTTGGAGCGATGAGCTACCGCGGTGATAGGATGCAAGCTATGCTGACCGGAATATTGATTCTTGCTTTTTGGGTTTTTCTTGGGGTGTATTGGAACATCAGCGCGCGCTCCGTCAAGCCCGCCGCGGAGGTGCAGGACTGGAGCGGCCGGCTGGCCCGGATGCCAATCTGGCTGGGATACATCGTATTGATCGTCATCTGGGTGTATCCGTTTGGAATGGTGGCCATACCGCGGACGGCCGTTTCGGGCGCGCTGGGGGTTGCCATCTGCGCGCTGGGACTGCTGGTGTCCATATGGTCGCGCCGGGCGCTTGGCAGCGAGTGGAGCCGAGATGTCGAATTGAAGCAGGGGCACAAGCTGGTGGAACGGGGACCGTATGCTTT
>CAYVPZ010000399.1:0-5089 GCA_964453955.1 uncultured Solibacteraceae bacterium
ACGTGAACGCGGACTACAGCAACAGTAATGGCATGAGCGTGTGCAACCCGGGACAGGTGTTCGTCACCGACCCGCGCGGCAACAGCGCGTTTTTTGCCGCCTGGCGCCCGCTGGTCTTCGAGCGTCTGGCGATGGCCGGCGTCTCCAGCTTGTATCACTGGGATCACGACGCCGACATCCAGTACGGCGAGGTCAACTACAATACCGGCGCCACGCAGTTGAGCTACTGGGTGGATTACTGGTTGTCCCATCTGTTCCCCTCGCCGCCGGGCGCTGAATTCCTCCAGGTACAGAACCAGGACAGCGAGAACATCAGCGTGGACGCCATGGCCGTGCGCAATGACGACGGCTCGGTGGTGGTGATGCTCATCGATCACGCTCTGCTCACCGGCACGGAGAACAATGGGACCGGCGATGGCCGCACCTTCCAACTGGATGTGTCCGCGCTGGGGCAGTTTACGTCGGTGACCATGATCGCGCTGGATGCCGATACCAACCCGACGACCGGCCCCGTGGTGACAACATATCCATACATGGCGAATCTTGAAGCCACCGTGCCCGGCTACGGCGTGGTGCTGTTCAAGTTGAATACCACGCCGGCGGCCATTCTGCCGAACGGGATCGTGAACGCGGCCAGCTTCCTGGCGGGGCCGCTGTCGCCGGGCGAGCTGGTCACTATTTTCGGCCAGGGCCTCGGACCCTCCACCCTGCAACCCCTGCAGACTTCCTCACCGGGTTTTCTCGACAGTTTCCTGGCCGGCACGCGCGTCCTCTTCGACGGCATTCCAGCGCCCCTCGTCTACGCATACCAGGGCTACGTCAGCGCCATTGTCCCCTACAGCGTGGCCGGCGCGGCCAGCACGACGGTGCAGGTGGAGTACCTGGGAACCACCAGCGCCCCGGTGACCGTGCCGGTCGCGGCCAACGCCACCGCCCTGTTCACGGTGCCGCCCACAGGCTCCGGCGGGGGCGCGATCCGGGACATCAACTCTCAGCTTGTCAGCCCGGCCAATCCCGCCGGGGTGGGCGACTGGATCAGCATCTACGGAACCGGGGAAGGGAAGGCCGATCCGGATGCGATGGACGGCCGAATCGCCGCAGGTCCGGCAACGTCCAACATCCCCGTGCAGGTCACCATCGGTGGTATCTCGGCGGTGACCGAATACGCGGGCCGGGCCCCGGGGGACGTGTTCGGAGTGGTGCAGATCAACGCGCAAATCCCCGCCGGCGTCGTTCCCGGCCCCAACGTCCCGATTCAAATTGAGATTGGCGGCGTGACCAGCCAGAGTGGTGTCACCGTCGCCGTAAAGTAGTGGAACAGTTGGCCTTAAGCGGCGACGGCCGCGCTGCTGGCGGAGCGGGCCACCAGAACCGGCTTGCGGACCGGGGTGGAGACGTCCAGATAGGCTGCCTCGAAAGCGCAGGCCATGGGCGCACAGCCTGCGGACGTGTAAATTCGCACGAAGATCCTCTGAATGCCGGGGGATTCCAGGCCATGGCACACGTAAGCGACGCTCGTCGCGGACTTCTGAATGCAGGTGTGGCAATCGAGGCCGAGAGCCAGGCACGTCTCAGGCCGGTTTTCGTCTAGTAAGTAGTCCATCTGACGCCCTTTAGCATTTCCGTCGGGTATGTAACGATTATTAGGATTCCCGTGGTGGTTTACTACAGTGCATAGGGGTGGCGGGGTGGACTCTTTTGCGGGTATTGAATTACCTACGAAGTCCCGAGTGACAAAGAGGTGCCACCTTAAGGTGTCTTGCTTACGTGTGGAACCGCGGCGCGCCCCTACCATGGGGGAAGGAGATTCGTATGAGCGCTCGCCGATTGTGTTTCGCACTTGCCGCAATGCTCGCCCCAGCGGCGCTTTCGGGACAAGCCCTTAGCGATCATGCAGCGGCCATTGCCGGCGCCAGCGCTGGTGTCGCTGGCGGCAAGGTCACCAGTGACGCCCTCACCCGGATTCTACAGAGCGCCAGCGACGCCACCGGTACGGCCGCCGCGCAACCCCCGAAACCGGACAAGAAACCGGTTCAGGCCGCGCCCGCGAAGCCAGCCGACGTTCCGGCCATGGCTGCCTCGCAGTTTTCGCCGACCCCCTCGGCGCCCGCACAGCCAGCCCAGCGGCGTCCCGCCGGGGCGCGGCCGGTTTTGCCGATCGCACAACCGTCCTTCAGCCGCTACGAGAGCTCCGAGCCCGTGCGCCAGGTGACCACGGCACAGCTCCTGGCAGTCGCCTCGGGCGCCAGCCGCGGCGATGTCATCGGGAGCCTGGGCACTCCCGCCGCGCGGATCACCATGGATGACAACGGTCATTTGGTGGAGATCCTCGAATACACGGCGAACGGCAATCGCGTGGGCAGCGTGCGCTGCAACGATGGACGCGTCGAGTCGGTGAACACGGCAGACCGTTAATTTACCCTGGCTGGCGCGAGCCCGGTTTCCGCGTCCGCCGCGACGCCCAATACCGGTATGCCAGGTAGATGGCCGCCAGCACCGCGGCGGCCAGCGTGGCCATGCGGATGTTGTGATCGATCACGTCGAACACCCGCTGCCACTGCTCACCCAGCAGGTAGCCGATGGAAACGAAGGTGCACACCCAGAGCAGGCCACCGCTCCAGGCATAGCTGGCAAACGATCGGAATTCCAGCTTCGAGGTGCCCGCCACGATGGCCGTGAAGTGGCGCACGCCCGGGACGAAATAGCCGAACACCAGCGCCCAGTGCCCGATTCGGTTGAACCAGGCGTGCACGCGCTCGGTGTGCTCCTCGGTGATGTGGAGCCAGCGGCCGTAGCGGTGCACGAACCCCAGACCGAGCGTGCGTCCGATGGTGTAGCTCAACGTGATGCCACAGGCGCTGCCGCAGAACGCGACCAGGACGCCGGGGACGGGGTGAAAGCGCCCTCGCCAGATGAGATAGCCGGTGAACACCAGCAGCCATTCGTCGGGGAGCGGCAGCCCCACGATGCCAAGGACAAGGCACGTGAAAACGGCGCCGTAGCCGTAGGTGGACACCCAGTTCAGTACATGGCCCAACCTAGAGGATAACGGAGCCGTCAGCTTGCGGTCTTATTGGTGAGCGCCCCGTAACGCCCGGAGTTGATGGAGAAGTACTCGATGAAGCGCTTTTTCTGGTCAGGCAGCGATTGCGGACGCGGGCTCTCCACCATGCTCTGCGCCAGCAACTGAAACTGCTTGCCCAGATCGGAAGTGGGGTCCACCCAGCGTCCCAGCGTAAGCGCCCGCTGCACGCCGTGATAATCGTTGGACAGGGTCATGTGCACGGGCAGGCCAAGGAGTTGTTCGATCTGCTGCGGCGTGATCATGGGCCGTTTCTGGCAGCGGTTCACCAGCACGCAGACGCGGTCGCCCAGATCGAGCTGTTTCAGGTACATGTACTTCTCGCGGGCGAGATGCAGCGAGGGAATCTCCGGGGTGCAGACCAGCATGATGCGCTTCGATTCGTGCATGATCTCCAGCGAGTAGCGCTCCAGATTGCCGGAGAGATCGAAACACAGCACGCGGTAGTTGCGGCGCATGAACTCGATCAGGTGGCGAATCTGCGTGGCTTCGACGCGCAGGTCCGGGTTCAGTTTGCCGGCGTGCAACACGTCCAGCTTGTCCACCCGGGTGACCAGCTGCGGCCACAGGTTCTCGTCCATGTTGAGGGCGCGCTCGCACGCGTCGGCCACGCTGAACCCGTTGTCCAGCTTGAGCATGAACCGGACCATGCCCGAATTCATGTCGAAGTCCGACAGCAATACGTTCGAGTCCGGCGCGGACGACAGGGCCATGGCGGTGTTCAGGGCGATGGTGGAGGTGCCGACGCCGGCCTTGGAAGGAAGGAAACAGAACACCTGCTCGGTGGTTTCGATCATCGGCGGCTTGGTTTCCACCACGCCGCGGATGCGGTTCAGCGCTTCGCCGAGCGAGCGGACGTCGATTGGCAGCGAGGCAAACTCGCGGATCCCCACCTTCATGCATTCCAGCAGAAGCCCTGGATCGCACACGCGGCTGACCGCGACGGTCTGGATGCCCGGCACGCGCTGGTCGAGTTCCCTCACCAGTTCGGTGGCGCGCGTCATCGATTCGGTATTCAGGAAGATCACATGCGGAGCGTGGGCCCGCACGAATCGCATCAACTCCAGGGAATTGGGGTAATGGTCCAGAACACGGGTTATGCTGACCAGACCGAGGTCTGCCAGCGCGGATTCCAGCCGATCGGTTACGTCGGTATCAGGACAAATGATAATGCCCCGCAGCATGTTCCGCCAACTCCTTGTCTATTAGCCTAGTCGTGCCCATACTTCCGCGGCAATCGGACCTTGGTACCGTTTTCCCCAGGCGCAATGGCCTGGTACCTGGACCAGTAATCCAGCCAGTCCTGAGGTGAAGCACCTGGCACCGGCTCGTTATCCCTCGCTCTTTCTTATCGGTCCGTTCCGGCCGAAACTCCAGTGAAAATCCGATCCGTCGCCGCGGCTCCGGAATCTTCGGTGGAGATCGGCCGTACCGTTTTGGGAACGGCGCCCCTATCCCATGAGTGCCGGCGGGCGCCCCCTTCGTCTCACTTGTTCAAAAGGGCGGCCGCATGCCGCTCATCGAGTTCCGGGCGTTTTGCTATTCTGTGCTTTAGGAATCCAGGTCAGCGTTCTCCGGCTCTCCGAGCCCGAGCCAGAGGTTTCACATGTCAGGCCATTCCAAGTGGGCCACCATCAAGCACAAGAAGGGCGCCCTCGACGCCAAGCGTGGCAAGGTATTCACTCGTGTCATCAAGGAAATCATGATTGCCGCGCGCGGGGGCGGCGGCGATCCCGACGGCAACCCGCGTTTGCGCACGGCCATTCTGGCGGCCAAAGCGGTGAGCATGCCACAGGACAACATCAAGCGCGCCATCATGCGCGGCACCGGCGAACTGGAAGGCGGCCAGATCGACGAAATCATGTTCGAAGGCTACGGACCCGGCGGAGCTGCCGTGCTGGTCAACGTGGCCACGGACAACCGCAATCGCACGGTCAGCGAAATCCGCCACGTCTTCTCGAAAAACGGCGGCAACCTGGGCGAGCAGGGCAGCGTCGCCTGGATGTT
>CAYVPZ010000400.1:0-5088 GCA_964453955.1 uncultured Solibacteraceae bacterium
AATGGTCGGCCACCGAGAGCAGGGTATTGGCGTCGGGCGGAAGATACACGCGCACCACCTCGGCCTTCTTGTTCACCACGTGATCGATGAAGCCGGGGTCCTGGTGGCTGAACCCGTTGTGATCCTGCCGCCAGACGTGCGAGCTGAGCAGATAGTTCAGGGACGCGATGGGCCTGCGCCACGGGATGTGGTGCGTGGTCTTCAGCCATTTGGCGTGCTGGTTGAACATGGAATCGATGATGTGAACGAAGGCCTCGTAGCAGTTGAAGAAACCGTGCCGGCCGGTGAGCAGATAGCCCTCCAGCCACCCTTGGCACAGGTGCTCGCTGAGCACTTCCAGCACGCGCCCGCCGTGCGCGGTATGGTCGTCGCCGGCGAGGATGGTTGCCTCCAGCTCGCGATCGGTTACTTCGAATAGCGCGCCCAGGCGGTTGGACGCGGTTTCGTCGGGGCCGAACACGCGGAAGTTTTTCTCCGGGTCGTTGAGCTTCATGATGTCGCGCAGCAGGTTGCCCAGCACGCGCGTGGGCTCGGCAAGGCTGGTTCCGGGCGTCGAGACCCGCACCGCGTACTGGCGGAAATCGGGCATGCGCAGGTCTTTCAGCAGCAGGCCGCCGTTGGCGTGTGGATTCGCGCCCATGCGCCGCAGGCCTTTTGGCGCCAGCGCGGAAACCTCGGCGGCTACGCGGCCGTTTTCGTCGAACAGCTCGTCGGGCCGGTAGCTCTTCATCCAGTCTTCGAGCAGCTTCACGTGCTCCGGCTTCGCGGCGAAGTCGGTCAGCGGCACCTGATGGGCGCGCCAGGTGCCCTCAATGGGGACGCCGTCCACTACCTTCGGTCCTGTCCAGCCTTTGGGAGTCACCAGCACCAGCAGGGGCCAGCGCGGGCGTTCGGTGGATCCCTCCACGCGCGCGCGATGCTGGATGGCGCGGATGTCTTCGAGAATCGCGTCGAGCGTGCCGGCCATAAGCTGGTGCATGGCTTCGGGCTCGTGGCCCTCCACGATGTACGGCTGGTAGCCGTACCCACGCAGCAGCTCCAGCAGCTCTTCCCGGGGAATGCGCGCGAGTACGGTGGGATTGGCGATCTTATAGCCGTTCAGGTGCAGCACGGGCAGAACGGCGCCGTCATGCGCAGGGTTGAGGAATTTGTTGGAGTGCCAGCTTGCGGCGAGCGGTCCGGTTTCCGCCTCGCCATCGCCCACCACGCAGCAGACCAGCAAATCGGGATTGTCGAAGGCCGCGCCATTGGCATGCACCAACGCGTAGCCGAGCTCCCCGCCCTCGTGTATGGACCCCGGCGTCTCCGGCGCCACGTGGCTGGGGATGCCGCCGGGAAACGAGAACTGCGTGAAGAGCCGCTTCAGCCCCTCGACGTCCTGACACACGTTCGGATAAAACTCCGAGTAGGTGCCCTCCAGATACGTGTTGGCCACCGCAGCGGGGCCGCCGTGCCCGGGGCCGGCGATGAAGATCATGTTGAGGTCGTCGCGGCGGATGACCCGGTTGCAGTGGACGTAGATAAAGTTGAGGCCGGGGGTGGTGCCCCAGTGGCCCAGCAGGCGCGGCTTGATGTGCTCGAGACGCAGCGGCTCGGTGAGCAGGGGATTGTCGTAAAGATAAATCTGGCCGACCGAGATGTAGTTCGCGGCACGCCACCAGGCGTCCATTTTCCGCAGCTCGTCAGGGGAGAGGGGGTTGGTGTTCATGGGCAGGCCCATCTTCCAGCATGCCAGAAGCGGGTTACGGCCGTGTTTCAGGGATCAGCGCTGGCTGGCTTCGCCCGCGCCGACCCTCTTGTTGAAGTCGGCCGAGCGACCGCGCGGGATGCTCAGCGATTTCCAGTTCGCGCCCTGGAAATGCTTCGCCAGCAGAACGATCTGCCCGCAGTGACAGGCGTAGTGCGCGAGTTGCCGGTTGATGGCCTGCATCACCGAGTGCGCCTCGCCGCGAATGGTGACGGTGAGGGTGAGGTCGGCGTCGGTGAGCGGCTCAAGCGCGGTGAAGACGCGCTGCCAGCCGTCGTTCCAGACTTTGAGGAGCGCCTCGCGCGTGGGCGGCGGGTCGGTGAATTCGGTGTCGCGGTTGCGGTCGGGCTTTTCGCCGTCGCTGGTGAGGAAGCCGGTCCAGCGCGAGCGCATGTTGCCGGCCATGTGCTTCATGATGACCGCGATGGAATTGGCTTCGTTGTCAAGCAGGGCGAACAGGTGTTCGTCGGTGAGCTGATCGATGGCGCGCTCGGCCATCTTCTTGTATTGGCGGAAAACGGCGAGGGCGTCGGTGAGATAGGAGGTGGTGAATTCGAGGGGCATGAGGATATGATCGCGCGGCGGACTGTGAGAAATGTTAGGATCGGCTCGTATGGAACTGCCGATTCGAGTACAGGTGGAGGAGTTGCCCGAAGGGCTGTTTCTGGCGACGTCGGATGAACTCCCAGGCCTCGTCGCGCAGGGGCGGACCGTTGCCGAGGCGCTCGAGATCGCCCGCGATGTCTCCCGGAAACTGATTGAGGCGCGGCGCGAGCGCGACGGCGTTCCGAATCTGCCGACTACCAGCGAGCGGCACGATTACACGATCGTGATCGCAGCGTGAATGGGCCGTCTGGCGCAAACCGTGTCCGAGGTACTGGTTGCAACACCGTTGAAGTATTCCGCCGTGACGCGCGCTTACACGTTCACTGACGGTATCTCAATTCGAGAACTCTCGCCCATCCTCTGGGACGTCTCCATCGCCAAGACTTTCATATCCATCCACGAGCGGGACGAGCTGGCAAGGACCCGCTATTGGCTTTGTGCCAGCCGGGAGGTGGACCGTAGCTACGTCCGTGCGGACGACGACCTCTTTGATAAGGCGATGTATGCTATGTCAGCTCTTCAGATCATTTGCCCATCGGGGTCCAAGAACATCTTCTTGGAATTCGCGCGAACCGACAAAGGATACGACAACGTCCGGAGCTGGTGCCCAAAGGAATTGTGCGGCACGCTGATTGGCCGTATAACGTCCCTTGAAGACCGGAGGCTCGAGCAAGACTTCGAAGCAGTGTATTCCCTCGTGAAGCGCGCGTTCACTGAGAAGATCGTCCGCCTACAGAACCCAATACTCTTCCTCGAACACGGCATGCAGGTAGGCCACATATATCTGGGGGCTTTGATGTTCGTCATGGCCCTCGACATGTTGATGATGGCGGGCGAGAAGGCGGCCTTTGTTGAGCGTGTCGGTGGCTTCGTGGGACCGCATTCGTTCGTCTTCCCACCGGATTCCCTCATGAACCGTCAGCCTGCCGTCAAGGTCCAAGACGTACTAGCGGATCTGTACGAATTCCGCAGCATCGTCGCACACGGGCAAGAAATCCCCAAGATTCCGTATCGCCAGAAATACAATCTCATCGACGACAACGGCGGCCAAATCAACCTTGACGACTACTACTACGCCGAATTGATGCTCGAGAGCGGTTTATTTTTGCTCACTGGAGTGCTGCGCAGGATATCCGTGGACGGTCTCCTCGATCAGATGCGCGAAGAGGCAAAATGGCGCTCCAACCTGCGGCTATACGAACATCGCTGGAAGAACTGCGCATTCGCCGCCACGCAACACAGAGGCAAGCCGCATCGGCCTAATCGCGTGCCGATGCCAGAGGAAGGTGAGAACCAACAGTAGATGGCATCAACGCAAATCGTAGACAAGAGCGCCCTCGGCGCCCTGTAGCGACTGCTCGGACAGCTCGCGGTTGGCATCAAGAACCATCGTGACGGCTTCCTCCAGGTTCGCGCGCGCCTCTTCGAGAGTCCGCCCCTGTGTGTTTGCGCCGGGCAGCTCCTCGACGAATGCGACGTAGCCCTCGGGTACCTTCATGTAAACGGCCGTCAATCGCATTTCCGCCATACGATGCAATCATACCAAGGGCCCCGGTATCCTATAGTCGGACAGCCCCCGCATGCCCCTCACATCCCCGGAGTATTTCATCCTCCTGGCGCTGGTCTTCTTCGCGTACTGGTTCGCGCGGCGCACCGGCAAGCTCGCCGTCGCCGTTATCCTCGCGGCCAACTACTTCTTCTACGCCAAGTGGCACCCGATTTATCTGGGACTCATCCCGCTGGCCGCCACCTGTGACTTCTTCCTCGGGCGGGCGCTGGGGGCGCGCAAGTCGCGGCTGCTCGTCACCCTCAGCATCCTGCTCAACTGCGGCCTTATCCTCACCTCCCACTACATCCCGTTTCTGCTGGACCCGTTCGCGGCCGCGCACCCCGCTGTCTCAAGCTGGGAATGGCTGCTGCCGCTGAGCCTCTCCTTCTACGCCTTCCAGGCGATGACTTACACCATCGACATCTATCGCGGCGACGCCACGCCCACCACATCGCTCGCCAGCTACCTCGCCTCGGTCAGCTTCTTTCCCACCATCGTTGCCGGCCCCATCACGCGCGTCGCGACGCTGGTGCCGCAAATCGACAACAACGGCCTGCGCCTCACGTCCGAAGACGGCAGCCGGGCGCTGTTTCTGATCGGCCTCGGCCTCATGAAGAAGCTGCTCATCGCCGATTACCTCGGCGAAAACCTGGTGAACCGCGTTTTCGATCTGCCCAAACTCTACTCCGGCATGGAGACGCTGCTGGGCGCCTACGGATACGCCTTCCAGCTCTATTACGATTTCTCCGGATACACCGACATCGCGCTGGGCTCGGCGCTGCTGCTGGGCATTACCCTGCCGGCCAATTTCAACCGGCCCTACGCGGCCGTCAACATAGCCGATTTCTGGCGGCGCTGGCACATCTCGCTTTCCAACTGGCTGCGCGATTACCTCTTCTTCTCGCTGCCCGGACAGCGCTCGCGCTGGCGGCCCTATCTGAACCTGTTCATCACCTTCACCCTGGGTGGCCTGTGGCACGGGGCCAACTGGACGTTCATCATCTGGGGCGCGCTGCACGGCACGGGACTGGCCGTAGTGCGCGGTCTGCAGGCCCTGCGCGGGAAACGCAAACCGCAGCCGGGCGTGGTGCTGCGCGTGGCCAGCACCGTGTTGACGTTTCACTTCGTGGTGCTCACCTGGATCTTTTTCCGGTCGGCCAATGTGAGCACTGCGCTGGACGTGTTG
>CAYVPZ010000401.1:0-5087 GCA_964453955.1 uncultured Solibacteraceae bacterium
ACCGCCGCGGGGCGTTCACCGGCGCCACCGGCGATCGCAAGGGATGGCTGGACGCCTGCCCCGAGCCCGGTTCCGTATTCCTCGACGAGCTGGGCGAGATGGAACTGTCCCTGCAGGTGAAGCTGCTTCGTGTGATCGAGACGCGCCGCTTCTCCGCCGTCGGCGACACCGCGCTGCGGGTGTTCCGGGGCAAGCTGATCGCCGCCACCAACCGCAACCTGGCCGAGGAGATTCAGGCCCGCCGCTTCCGCGAAGACCTCTATTACCGCCTCTGCGCCGACCTCATCCGCACCCCCTCGCTGCGCGACCAGATCGCCGACTCCCCGCAGGTGCTTCACCATCTGCTGCTCTACATGGTCCGGCGGACCGTGGGCGGCGAGGCCGAGCAATGCCTGCCGGAAGTGGAAGGGTGGATCAACGCGCACCTGCCCGCCGATTACGCGTGGCCGGGCAACTATCGCGAGCTCGAACAGTGCGTGCGCAACATCGTCATCCGCCGCTCCTATCAACCCATCCAGGCGCCCGCGGCCGCGGACTCCTTTACTGCAAAGCTCCAGGGCGGCAAGGTGACCGCCGGCGAGCTGCTCGCGTGGTACTCGGCGCTGGTCTACCGGCAGGCCGGAAGCTACGAGGAAGCCGCGGCAAGGCTGGGCCTCGACCGCCGCACGGTAAAGGCGAAGGTGGAATCGTATCTGGAAAAGATGACCGGCTAAGGGACACGCGGCGACCAGCCGCGTTTCTGGTACCAGTACGATTTCACGCCGGTCCTAAAGTGAACTACCTGGGCCGCTCCGCCGCCTGAGCCGGACTGCCAGGGGTTTACCCTGGCTTGTCCAGGTACCGTGGCTCGCGCGGTCTGTTACCAGCCTCCTATTGATATGCGCCATTTCGGGGGGCACAATCGAGCTGACCGATCCCTCCGGAAGGAGAACTAGATGCAACAGGATTCCGAGCGCCGTACCGAAGCGAGAGTCTCGTGCGCGGGCCCCTGCGTGCTCAGCCGCCTCAACGAGAACGATCCGCCCCAGGCCGGGACCATCTCCAACGCCTCCGAGCATGGCGCCCGCGTCTGGGTGAAGGCCGCCGTGCCGGAGGGGGAAATCGTCAGTCTCGAAGTGGGTGACGATCTGTTCGTGGCCACGGTGGCCCACTGCGAGCCGGAACCGGAAGGACACTCCATCGGTCTGGAGCTGATCTCCGGCACGGTCAAGCCCCAGTTGCGGGAAGATCTGACATACTTCTCCATCACCACGCCCGGCCTCGGCGCCAAAGCGCAGTAGCCCCAAAGCGCGCCACCACGCCGAACCGATATGATGTGTACGGCTATGCCGTACAACCGACGCACCTTTTTCAGGAGTGTCTCCGCTTCCGTCGCG
Source organism: uncultured Solibacteraceae bacterium (assembly GCA_964453955.1). Taxonomy (GTDB): domain Bacteria; phylum Acidobacteriota; class Terriglobia; order Bryobacterales; family Bryobacteraceae; genus CAWACP01. Next base: position 1,377 of record CAYVPZ010000401.1, read on the forward strand.
GCCGCGTTGCCCAAGGTGGCGCAGACCGAACGCTTCCGCAAACCGCTCGGCGTGCAACTCTACACGGTGCGCGAGATTCTCCCCCACCACGCCGACATCACTCTGAAGCGTATCGAAGACATCGGCTATTCGGAAGTGGAAGCGATCCGCACGGATTTGGCCATGATCGCGCCGATTTGCCGGAAATACGGCCTGACCATCCCCAGTTGCCATCTGGAGACCGGCCTCGTCACCGCGAAGCGCGCGGAGTGGAAGCTGCCCGCCGCGCTCACCTGGGAGGCGGCCGTCGAGGAAGCGAAATCCTACGGCGTCGAGTATGTGGTGATTCCCTATGTGCGGCCGGACGAGCGCGGCTCCCTCGACGGCTGGCGCGCGTTCTGCGACAAACTGAACCAGGCCGGCGAAACGGCGCGCAAGGCGGGCGCCCCGCTCTGCTATCACAATCACGCGTTCGAATTCGCGGGCCCGCCGGGCGAGCGCCGCATGGACGCCCTTCTCGAGTACACCGACCCGAATCTGGTCTCGCTCGAAGTGGATGTGTTCTGGGTCAGCGCCGCGGGCGAGGACCCGGTGGAGTTTCTGCGGAAGAACGGGCCCCGCGTCCGGCTGATCCACCTGAAAGACAAGGCCAAAGGCATGCCGGTGCTGCATGACGAGGCCAAAGCCGCGTCGTCCGACTTCAAGGAGGTTGGCAACGGCTCGCTCGATTTCCCCGCCATCCTGCGCGCCGCGGAAAAAGCCGGCGTCGCCCACTACTATGTGGAGCAGGACCATACGCCGCACGACCCGGTGGAAAGTCTTCGTGTGAGTTATCGGCATCTGCGAGCACTAGCGATGTAAGGATTCCTACATGCCCAGCCTGTTTTCCTATCGTGTACTGCCGGCCATTCCGCCCACGCTCGCGCCGCTGGGCGAGCTGGCCATGAATCTGCGATGGTCCTGGGACCACGACACCATCGGCCTGTTCCGCCGCATGGACCGCGACGCCTGGGAGAAGAGCGGCCACAATCCCCGGCTCATGCTGGGCAGCATCGATCAGGTGCGGCTGGAGGAACTGGAAGCCGACGAGGCGTTTCTGGCGCACATGCGGCGCGTGCACGCCTCTCTGCGGGATTATCTGCAAATCCCCGGCTGGTGCGCGCGCCGTCACCCGGAGGCCATCGCCGGCGTGCGCATCGCCTATTTCTCCGCCGAATTCGGCCTCACCGAGTGCGTTCCCAATTACGCGGGCGGGTTGGGCATTCTGGCCGGCGACCACCTGAAATCGGCCAGCGATCTGGGCCTCCCGCTGGTGGGCGTGGGCCTGCTCTATCAGACCGGCTACTTCCAGCAGTATCTGAACGCGGACGGATGGCAGCAGGAGACGTATCCGCTAAACGATTTCTATAATCTGCCGCTCGAGCCGGTGAACGGCCCGGATGGAGCGCCGCTATCCATCGTGGTGGAGTTTCCCGGACGTCCGGTGCGCGCGCGCGTGTGGGTGGCGCGAGTGGGCCGGGTGCCCCTTTATCTGCTCGACACCAACGTGGACGGCAATTCGCCCGCGGATCGCGGCATCACCGGCGCGCTCTACGGGGGCGACACCGAAACGCGCATCCAGCAGGAAATTGTGCTGGGCATCGGCGGTCTGCGCGCGCTGGTGGCCATGGGCCTGGAGCCAACGGTCTGTCACATGAACGAAGGCCATTCCGCCTTCCTCGGCATCGAGCGCGCGCGCCTCTTCATGCAGCGCAACGGAATGGATTATCACGTGGCCCGGCAGGCCACCTCCGCCGGCAACGTGTTCACCACGCACACTCCCGTGGAGGCCGGTTTCGACCGTTTCGACCCCGGTCTGGTGCAGCGGTATCTGGGCGAGTATGCCGGGAAGCTGGGGCTCAACTTCGATCAGTTCATGGCGCTGGGGCGCGACAACGCCGCCGACCACGGCGAACCGTTCAACATGGCCGTGCTGGCGGCCCGCCACAGCGCCTGCTGTAACGCCGTGAGCAAGCTCCACGGGGACGTGACCCGGCGCATGGCCCGCCGCTCCTGGCCGGGGTTCCCCGACAAGGAGATTCCCATCGGCTACGTCACCAACGGCGTCCACACCCGCTCGTGGATTTCGCATGAAATGAGTGCGCTGCTGGACCGCTACCTCGGGCCGCGCTGGGCCGAAGACCCCACCGACATGTCGGTGTGGAATCGCGTGCACGACATTCCCGACGAAGAGCTGTGGAGTGTGCGGCAGCGCCGCCGCGAGCGGCTGATTTCCTGGGCGCGGCGCCGCCTGGCCGAGCAAATGCGCGCCCGCGGAGCCTCCGATCAGGAAGCCACGCTGGCCCGCGGCGTGTTGAATTCCGAGGTGCTGACCATCGGCTTCGCCCGGCGCTTCGCCACCTACAAACGCGCCACGCTCATCCTGCGGGACAGCGCCCGCCTGAAGCGCCTGCTCAACGACGCCAATCGGCCGGTGCAGATCGTGGTGGCCGGCAAGGCCCATCCGCAGGACCATGAAGGAAAGGAGCTCATCCGCCAGTTGCTGCAGTTCGCGCACGATCCGGAGGTGCGGCGCCGCGTCGTGTTCATCGAGAACTACGACATGTCGGTGGCCCGCTATCTCGTGCAGGGCGTCGACCTCTGGTTGAACACGCCGCGCCGTCCCATGGAGGCCAGCGGCACCAGCGGAATGAAACTGCTGGCCAACGGCGGATTGAACTTCTCCATTCTGGACGGCTGGTGGGCCGAGGCGTACGATCCGGAGGTCGGTTGGGCCATCGGCAAGGGCGAGGATTACACCGACTTCGAATATCAGGATCGCGTCGAGTCCGAGACGCTCTACCATGTGCTGGAGAACGACATTGTTCCGCTGTTTTACGAGCGCGACGGCGAGGGCGTGCCCCGCCGCTGGATCTCGCGCATGAAATTCTCCATGGCCATGCTCTCGCCCATTTTCAATACCAACCGCATGGTGGCGCAATACGCGGAGCGCTTCTATCTGCCGTCGGCCAAACGCCACGCCGGGCTGGCGGCGGACCACGCGGCGCGGGCCCGGGCGCTGATGGAGTGGCGCTGGCGGGTGCGCGGAAGCTGGCCGCAGGTAAAGGTGGAACGGATCCACGCGGCCATTCCGGCGAATCTGGTGGTGGGGGCTTCCCTCGATGTCACCGCCGAGGTGAAGCTGGGCGCCCTGTCGCCGCAGGATGTGCGCGTGGAACTCTACTATGGCCAGATGGACCCCACGGGCGGCGTGCCCACCGCCTGCAAAAGCCAAATGACCGCGGCCGGAAGCCAGGCAGATGTGTACACGTACACCGGCTCGGTCACCTGCGGCGACAGCGGGCTGTGCGGCTTCACCGTGCGCGTGCTGCCCTGGCATCCCGATGCGGTGGTGCCCTACGAGGTGCCCCTGATCGCCTGGGCCGATGCGGCGGTGGAACAGGCGCGCCGCGAGGCCAATCCGCGCTGATGCTCACGCGCCGCGGTTTTCTGGCCAGCTCGGCCGCGCTTCTGGCTGCCCGCGCGCAGACGCCGCTCGCGGATCGTCCGGTTCGCGTGGCCGTGTTCCAGGAACCGGGGTTTCCTGCGGTGGATATCGAGCCGCTGAGCCGCGCGGCGCTGGAGGAGGCTCTGCGCGGGCTTGCCGTCTCCTGGGTGAGCGAGGCCGGTCTGGAAAACCTTGCCGGCTTCGATCTGCTGATCACTCCCTACGGTTCCGCGTTCCCGAAGGCT
>CAYVPZ010000402.1:0-5081 GCA_964453955.1 uncultured Solibacteraceae bacterium
AGGGGCGCTGGACCGCTTCGTGCAACACCCGCGCGTTTCCGAAGTGCTGGGCAAGGGGGCCAACAAAGCCAGCGTGAAATTCGGTCTGGAAGGCATTCAAGTGGACCTGCGCGCCCTGCCCGCCCAGAGCTACGGCGCCGCGCTGCAGTATTTTACCGGCAGCAAGGAACACAACGTGTCGCTGCGCACCCGCGCGCTGCGCATGGGCCTCTCGCTCAACGAATACGGGCTGTTCCGCATCGAGGGCGAGTCGAGGGTGGCGGGCGATACCGAAGAACAGATTTACGAAGCGCTGGGGCTCGCCTGGATTCCGCCGGAGCTGCGCGAAAACAGCGGCGAAGTGGATGCGGCGCAGGAAGGCCGGCTGCCCACGCTGGTGCGCGCCACCGATATCCGCGGCGATCTGCACATGCACACCACCGAGACCGACGGCCGCGCGACCCTGGAAGAGATGGCCGAGGCGGCGCGGGCGCTGGGCTACGAATACATCGCCATCACCGATCACTCGAAGGCGCTGGCCATGGCCAACGGGCTGGACGAGGAGCGCGTGGCGGCCTTCGCCAAACGCGTGCGCGAGCTGGATCAGAGGGCGCTGGGCATTCGCGTGTTCAGCGGCCTCGAGTGCGACATCCGGCGCGACGGCGGGATGGACATCGCCGAGGACGCTCTCGCCGAGCTCGATTTCGTGATCGGCAGCGTGCACAGCTACATGAATCTGGAAGCGGCGGAGATGACCGACCGGCTGCTGCGCGCGCTGGAATCGCCGTCCCTGCGCGTGCTCGGGCACGGCACCGGGCGCGTGCTGCTGCATCGCGAAGCGTTCCCCTTCGATTTCGACGCGGTGGTGACGGCGGCGGCGGGGCGCGGCGTGTGGCTGGAAATCAACGCCAGCCCGGAGCGCCTGGATCTGGGCGGTCCGCAGGTGCGCGCGGCAAAGGCCCGCGGGGCGAAGTTCGTGGTCAACACCGACGCTCATCATCCCCGGCACCTGCTCAACATGCCTTACGGCGTCACCATGGCGCGGCGTGGATGGCTGGAAGCCGCCGACGTGATGAATACCCTCCCGCTGGCGGAATTTACCGCGGCAATTCGAAAAATATGAAGCTTATTTCCTCCGAAGAAAAACTGCGCACTTCCATTTTCACCGTCACCGAGGATCGGGCCGTCGATCCGGACGGCTTTACTATCCAGCGGGCCATTGTGCAGCACGGGGGGTCCGCGGTGATGCTGGCCGCCGACGAGCGCAAGCGGGTGCTGCTGGTGCGCCAGTATCGTCTGCCCGCGCGCCAGTCTTTGTGGGAATTGCCGGCGGGCCGGCTGGACCCCGGCGAGACGCCCCTGAAGGCGGCCCGGCGCGAGTTGCGCGAGGAGACCGGATACCGGGCGAAGCAATGGAAGAAGCTGGTTTCCTTCTACCCGAGCCCCGGGTTTCTGGCCGAGCGCATGACCATTTACGTGGCCACCGGCCTGAGCGCGGGCGAAGCGCACAATATGGAGGACGAACGGATCGAAACGCGCTGGTTTACCCGGAAAGAAGTGTGGACCATGATCGGCGACGGCGGGATCGTCGACGGCAAAACCCTGATCGGTTTCCTCCTATGGAGTAAACTCCGCTAGAGTCCGATGGGAAGCGCATGGCGAATCGGGTAGCAAGGTGCCCCGACTGTGGCACGACACGTCTGGCGATCCGCAGGAAGCGCGATCACATTGAACGATACTACGGCGGCCTGCTGGCATGGTGGCGCCGGAAGACGGGCGCGCGACTCTACCACTGCATTTTCTGCCGGTTACAGTTTTACAGCAACCGTCCGCTGGCGGCCGCTCCCGTCGATTACGACGACATTCGCACGGCGGGCGTGCTCGAACTGCACCGGCACCGCTGAACCTCGCGCGAAGAACCTCCGACTCACCAGTACTATTCACCGCGAACCCCAGGTACCACTCACGACACGAGGGTCTAGTCCCGCGCAAAATGGCGCATCACGCGGGTGTCGGTAGAAACACTTACAGGATTTTGCCATAACCGCCGACCGCCTCACCCTGAATTCCCTGATTTATACCTAAGCCCGGCCCGGCTTCTGCACCTACGACCTACAAACCCCTGGCGCTACACCCCTGGGAACGCGCTTTAGTACCCGCTCGCGAAATGCGTATGCACACACTTCTTATCAACGACTTAAGGTAAGCCGACCGCATCGGTCCACGCACTCGATCGCGCCCTTCCGTGCGCCGGGCCCAGCGCCGGGGCCACGTTTCCGATGGTCGATATAGAGTGCATGAAATGTCGCGATTTTACTCTGATTCCTGGCATTTCGGTCGGGCGGACTGAAAGAAAGCCGCCACTCTTTGCGACTGCCGTTTTGACCGGAGGCCGAAGTGTCACCTCACCACCGGTCCATTCGTTCCGCCTGCCACCGACGGATATGAGCGCCTGATGCGACTGCCTGGGCGCCGAGCAAAGACTCACGGATGTTTCGGGGGCTCTTAGTGATGTTGAACCGAAGCGGGATGTCGAATGGGGCGGGCGTGAAGGCAATCGCCCTTTTTTGGGGGCTTTCGGTTGCCGCCTGGGGCGGACAGTCGCTGGTGCTGAGTCCGGGAGTGCAGGTGAACGTTGCAGACCCCACCCAGCAGAACACGCAGTCGTGGCGGGTGGAATTCCAGATGAGCAACTGGTCTTTGCCTGCCGCCGGGAACTACGCCGACTACATCTTCGAGTTATATGGCGAGGGCGCCTCGGCGCTCCTGTTCCCGGACGGGCGTCTGGCGGTGAACGACTGGAGAGACTCGGTGTCCCCGTCGCAGCCCTGTTTCCTTAATCTGCCGTCGACAACCAGCGGCAACGTGCTGGTGCGCATTCAGCGCGACGCCACGCAAATGCAGTTTTCCTGCGAGATGTGGAACGTGGACGGCTCGGGATATCAGCAGAATGCGGTGGTGATCGGCAGCTTCGACAACTGGACATCCGAGAGCGGGCAGATCGGCAGCTCGACCACGCAGGCGCAACTGGGGTTCCTGCGGGTCTTTACCAGCGTCGTGCCGGAGGGGTCCCAGCCGCCGCCCGCCGCGGAGATCGGCGACTGGTCCGACTGGAAGTTCGATGGCAACCTGAACGACGATTCCGGAAACCAGCATAACGGGACTCTGGCCGGCGGCCAGGCGACGTATGTATCCACACCCGGCGGGCAAACGGTGACCGCGCTGGTGAGCACCGTCGGGGCGCCCTACTGGACCGACGTTCCTTCCGTGCGCGCCGGGTTTCCGGTGCAACTGGATGGCACCCACAGTTACTCCATGAACGATCAGAGCGCCGCGGTGAGCTACCAGTGGTCGCAAACGGGCGGGCCCGCGACGGTCATCTGGAACAGCCAGACGATCGCGCAACCGACCATCCAGGGCTTGATCTTCGGTTCCTACACATTCCAGCTGGTGGTGACGGACGTCGCCGGCAACACCGCGACATGCGTGCAGGAAATCGGAGCGGTGGCGACGGACAACAACGGAGTAGTGGTCTATCCCGACCCCCGCCTGGAGACGCTGCTGGGTCCGGCGATGATACTGGGCGGCAATCCCTGGCAGTGGTTCGACATTCGCGACTATGCGATGTTCAACTACTGGGCCGACAATTACCAGGTGAACGGCGGCACGTGGAGGCTGGAGACGGATCAAACCTCCATCAACGGGGTTCCGCGCAACGGGACGATATTCGCCACCTCCGGAAACAACACGATTTACGGCGCCGGCACCAACTTCGAAGCGGTGTTCTGCGGAGGGCAGGCCGGGCCGGCGGCGGGTCTGGTGTACATTGTTCCACTGCTGCCCACCGGAACTCCGAACGAAACGCCGCGGCCCTATCCCCGCCTGGTGGCATCGTGCCAGAGCGATACCGCCCTCACCATGGAAAGCGGCTGGATCTGGGAACGCGACACGGTGGCTTCTCCCGGCGTGGCCTGGGGCACTTTCGGGCTCTGCACCGATTGCGGCGAATGGGCCAATTCGGGGGCGGCCACGCCGTCCAACATCAACTTTTACGACAACGCCCTGGCGCATTATGCCCTGTACTATCGCAGCGGCATTCAGAAAGCGCAGACTTCGGCGCGCTGGCTGGCCGATCGCTGGTATCGCTCGCCGTGGGGAGGCCTCAGCGGGATCGACACGGCGCCGCGCGATTTCGGGCTCACCAGCGCCTACCTGCGGGCTACCGTGGATGGCGGCAATCCGAACTACGATCTGTGGCCCAGCCTGCGGTACATCAGCAGCCTGTGCGCGAGCGCCGGTTTTCTCTCGGGCATCATTGGCGACGTGCGGGAAACATCGTATTGTCTGGCCTACACGTCGGAACAGGCTCTGCTCGACCCCGACCCCGTCCAGCAGGCCGGGGCGCAGAGCACGGTGGCCGGCCTCTACGGCGCCATGTTCGGTCCGCAGCAGCAGCCCAACGGCAACTACATCAGCACGGAAATCGAGGGCGACTACTCGCGCACGTTCTCGGCCAGCCAGGGGTCCAGGATCGTCACCCTCGCTCTGGGCCCGCCGCTGCCCGCGAATTATTGCGGCGACACCTTCGCCAGCACGGGCACCATTGCGGTGGCCGCGGACCGGGTCACGGTGACGGGGAGGGCAACCAACTTCACGGGCAGCGCGGGAATGTATATCGTGATGCTGGGAACTCTCAACGGCCAGCCGTGGTCGATGGTGTCGCTCATCGCGTCCACGCCCGCGCCCACCGCGAACGAGCTGATCCTGACGGACCCGTGGCGGGGAGATGTGAACTCCGTCTCGCCCACCGCGTGGAGGATCTACAGCGACTCCATCCAGGGGAGCGGTTTCTATTACATGTTCTTCGGCCAGACCGACAGCAACGGAAACTACCCCAACCCGCCGGTTCCGGACACGGACAACTGGTACTGGTGCACGGTGACCGCCCCCAACACCATGGTGCTGGACAAGCCCTACACCGGCAACACCTCGAACGGCAATACGTTCCGGCGCCCCACGTGGCAGAATCTTACGGGCACCGGATCGCAGCCGTTTTTTAACGGCATCGCCGGATGGGCGCTGAACTACGCGGCCGAGGCTCT
>CAYVPZ010000403.1:0-5078 GCA_964453955.1 uncultured Solibacteraceae bacterium
TTTCCTGCGCCTCGCCGCTCGCAAACCCGAACGCCTGCCTTCCGCCGATCGCCATTACCGCGGTCCCGGACGGCAAGTTGCATGCGCCTTACTTCATCGAGTGGAGCTTCGCCGTGGAGCACCAGGTTGGCAATACGCTCAATCTGCGAGCTCAGTATGTGGGCACGCGCGCGGTGAACCAGCCTTACGAGACGCAGGTGAACGGTTATCAAACCGTCTGCGAGGGCTGTTTTGCGCCTTTCCCCTACGAAACGCCCGTCGATCCCCGCTTCGGGCCGGTGACGCAGTTGAGCACCGGCGCGAACAGCCATTACAACGGCCTCCAGTTGACGGCCGAGAAACAACTCGGTCACGGGCTGGGGTTCCAGACGAACTACACGTGGAGCCATTGCATAGACACGGTTTCAAACGGCGGATTCCTGCCTTTTGCCGCCGGCGCCATTCTCACGCCGCTGCCGGGCGATCTCGGCCGCCAATACGGCCCCTGCGACTACGACGTACGCCACAATTTCACAACCGAGTATGTTTACGCGCTGCCCGGTAAGTTCCAGAACCGCCTGCTAGCCCGCCTGCTCGACGGATGGCAGCTCTCGGGCACCGTGTTCTGGCATAGCGGTCTCCCGTTCTCCGTCCTGAGTGCACCATACTCCGCTAACGGAGACGGGATCGTGCAGGGCAGCGGCCCACAATACGCCAGCGTGATTCCCGGGGTGCCCCTCTACGAGCACAATCCGATTCCCGGTGTCACGCAAGCCGGAACCATCCAGTGGCTCAACCCGGACGCGTTCGTTTCGGTTGTCGATCCGAGCAATGGGGCCTGCACCGGCGGCGACAGCGCGCAGAACTGCCAGTTCGGGAACCTCGGCCGGAACGCGTTGCGCGGTCCCGATTTCTTCTGGAGCGATCTGTACCTGACCAGGTGGTTCCAGTTGACGGAACGCGTGAAGCTGCGCATCGACGGCCAGTTCTTCAATGTGTTCAATCATCCCAATTTTGGCCTGCCGGTTTTGACATACGCGGGGATTCCGGGACAACCTTCCACGCAGACCGGATTCGGGGCGCTCAGCTTCACCACTTCGCCGCCGACCGGATTGTTGGGAGTCGGATTGGGCGGCGACAGCTCGCCCCGCATGATCGCATTTCAGGGGCGACTGGAGTTCTAGTCTCCTGTCTCAGATAATAATTGACAGTCTGGGCCAGCGAAACCTGGGGTCAGGCCCTTGGCCAGGCTCTCAGCCTGCGCCGGGCTCTCAGGCCGCGCGTCGCGGGACTGAGAGTCCCGCGCAGCCTGTGAGGCTGCCCCACAAAATCTGTCAGGGAGTACGGGGGACAGCAGACTAAAGCGGCCTGGCAGTAACAGAAAGAGCCGCCATCGCGCGAAGCGACAGCGGCTCTTTGCACGCCTTCGTTGTCAAGCGCGTCTGCCAACGCGTATCGCCCACGCCCCTACGGGCTGGCGGGCGTGGAACTCTGGTTCGCTACTATCAGGCCCGCCGTGAGTCCCGCCGCGGCAACAATTGAAACCACGATGATCGCCTTGGTAGCAACAGACATGCCAGCCACTGCCGCCGCACTGCCTGTCGCTGCCGTGGTCCCACCCGCCGACCCAATAATGCCGCCGGCAGCGCACTTCGTCGGCTGCGTGCCCTGGAGCGTACCGGTTACTGTTACCGTCTTGCCGATGAACGCATCCAGGTTCTCGCCAACCACTTGATACTTCACCCCGTTGACCGTGATGTAGTAGGCCGTTCCGCCGTTGGCCGCGCACTTATCCGTTTCCTTGGTCAGCACACCGGTGTACGTTGACGGAGCCGTCGCGCCGGTGTCCTGCATGTTGAACGTCATCATGCGGCCGGGCTGTACGCTGGCCAGCAGCAGTCCATGGCGGTCAGCCACGTTGAAGCTGCCTTCGAGAGCGGACACCTGCACTTGATTGTGCTGTTGCATCGACACGATGCCCCGAGAATTCGGTGCGCTCGACGTGACGCTCAACCCGCTTGCCTGCAACACGAACCGGCCTGGCGCGTCCAACTCGCCGGCTCCCTTCTCGAGCACCAGACGGTCGCGGTACAGCTTTCCACGCGAGTCGGTGGCCAATTTGATCTCGATGCCCTTGTCCAAGCGGACCGCAGTCGTCGCCTGACCGGTCTCAAGGACGGTCCCATCGAACAGCGTCGCGTTTCCGTTCACCACAGAGCCATCGACAACCATGCTGCCGCGTGCGCTTGCAGTGCCGATCGCCGCCGTGCCGGCCATCGCACAGGAGAACGTAAACAACACCGCCAAACTTATGTTACTGATCCTGTACACCTTTCCACCTCCAGCGTGTTTAACTTGCTCCGACCCCTAGTTTGGAGCTCGGTGCAAATCTTTTTAAGGATACGACGGAAATGGTCCGTTGGCAATAGTTTTCTCTTTCTTTTTCAATGGGTTCAGTAGTACATTGGTCTGACAGGCGAATGAACTACTACGAGGAGCTCGGTCTCGCGCCGGATGCCGCGGACGAGGACATTCGGAGAGCGCATCATATACTCTCCAAACTATTGCATCCAGATCTCCAGACAGATCCGGCGGCGCGCGAAGCGGCCGAACTTCAGATGCGCCGCATCAATGCGATCTTCGCCACGCTGCTTGATCCGCACCGCCGCCGCGAGTACGATGCGAACCTCCGCGCGGGGCCGGTCCCCGTGTTATACGTTCATCCGGTTGCGCGGGATGCCCCGGCTCCGCGTCGCTTCGGTGGCCCCGCAGGCATTCTTCTACTGACCATGTTGACGGCAGCGCTCATACTGAGCGGCGTGTCGGTATGGTTTCTGGACCGAGACCTGCCTCATTTGGACACGGCGGGCAATGGACCGGCGACTCCTCCGGAAAAGGCGACGCCGGCAGGTCCCCGTCCGCTCAGCCCCCGGGTTCGCGCATCGGCGCCCGAGGTTGCTCCGGTCATGGCGGCACGGGTAGACCCGGCGGCAAAGCTGCTCCGGAATGCAGTGAGTGCACGGAGGGTGCAGGAGAACGTGGCGTCTGCGCCCATGGTGCAGGCGCCCTCTCCCGTCCCGCAGCTTGCTGCGCGCAATCCCGAAAAGGATCTGCCTGCCGCTGCTCCTCCGCCGCCAGTCACCGCCCGGGCGGACCCGGCGCCGACCGTCCTGGCCCAGCCGGCAGCGGTTCCCCCCGCCGCACCCCCCAGGGCCACGCTGGCCGGGTTGTGGCTCTACGCTCCCGATGGTCCGAAAGGTGGAAAGACGAAGATGGCGGTGTATACACCGGAGTTCATTCAGCTGCAGATCCTCGTCGAAGACGGGTTCCTCCGCGGCGAGTACTCGGCTCGATATCGGGTACCGGATCGCCTTATCTCCTCGGAGGTGGCTTTTCACTTCGCGGGTAAATCCGACGGGGCCCCCTCCTTCGAGTGGCAGTCGGACGATGGAAGCCGTGGCGTAGTGGATCTGAGGATTGTCACCGCCGAGTCGTTGCAGGTGAACTGGCGAGTCAGCCGCTTCGGCACGCACCAAGGGCTGGGTGCGGGCACCGCGCTGCTGATCCGGAAGATCAATCCGTAGCTCGCCTCCGAGACGCCGCTCCGGCGCCATCCGGCGGTGGGCGGACGAGAACGGCGGCCGGTGCAAGGGTAGGCGACCCAGCCTGCACTGCGTTAGTATTTTATCTTATGCTCACCGCAAGAAGCTTGCGTCTGCTGACGCGGTCGCGCGCTGGCGCCCTGGCGGGGGAACCGTGTCCGTAACGCTCCCGGTTCGCTCGACTTTCGCGGTTGCGTGGCCGGCGGCTGTTGTCGCCTTGTGCCTGCTCGGGATCTGGTCGTCCTGGAAGCTGGCGCGGGCGGACTACCTTTTCCGGCAGGACACGCCGTCGTCGGTGCGCGCGGCCATCCAACTGGTTCCCAGCGAGCCGAGGTACTATATGCGCCTGGCCCAACTGGACGAGCCGCACGCGCGCGAGTTGCTGGAGACCGCGCTGCGGCTCAATCGCTACAATGCCGAGGCGGCCATCGAACTCGGGCTGCAGTACGAGGCGGAGGGAGACTACCCGAATGCGGAGAAACTGCTGTTGCAGGCCTGGGCGGTGGACCACACCTATCTACCCCGCTGGAGCCTGGCCAACTACTATCTGCGCCGCGACAACGAACCCGCCTTCTGGCTCTGGGCGCGCAAGGCGGCGGAGATGCCGGCCAGCGACATCGCTCCGCTGTTCCAGCTCTGCTGGCGGGTGACGCCCGACGCGGCGGTGATCGCCCGGCAAGTGCTCACCGACAACCCGGAGACCATCCGCCAGTATATTCGTTTCGTTGCCAACCAGCACCAGTGGAGCGCCATCCCGGCTGCGGCGCCGCAACTGGTCCGCTACGGCAACGTGGAGACGGACCGCCCGCTGTTGCTGTGGGTGGTGGACCGTATGATTGAAGCCAATGAGGGGCCGTCGGCAGCGACGCTCTGGCGCCTGATGGCGCAACAGCACTGGGTGATTGCCGATGCCACCGTGCTCAACAACCCGGCCTTTTCGCGAGATCCCGTGCCGGTGTTGTTCGACTGGAACCTCCCCGCCTATGACGGCCTGCACGCCTCGCCCGGCTCCGCGGGTCTGGAGGTGGAGTTCACCGGGAAGCAGCCGGAGAGTTGCATGATCGCCGAACAGTTCGTGGTGCTGGCTCCCGGCAGCTACCATTTTCGCTTTGCCTACCGCACCTCCGGCATAGCGGCGGACACGGGCGTCCGGTGGCAGGTAATGAACGCGAAATCAGGGGCCCTGCTGGGGGCTTCGTCCGACCTTTCGAGCGACGCGGTAACGCAGCAGTCGATGGATTTCACGGTGCCGCCGGCGGTTCCCATGGTTCGTATTCGTCTGGTCTACAACCGGGCGCTCGGGACACCCCGTATTTCGGGTATGCTGGTGATATCCAACAGCATTCTCGCTGAGGCTTCTCAATGATTTGTCCAGACTGCGGTAGCACGGAGGTGCGTCCATCGCGGCGCTCCCGGTGGGGCGATCTCATCGCCCGGATTCGCGGACAGCAGGCGTATCGCTGCAAGAAATGCCGGATTCGCTTCCAGGGCGCCGCC
>CAYVPZ010000404.1:0-5070 GCA_964453955.1 uncultured Solibacteraceae bacterium
ATGCTGCGCGGGACCTCGGCGGGGTCGGTGATGCCGCACAGCGTGGCCGCCACCATGTCGCAGTGTTCGAGCGCGGTGGCCATCCGCTCGCGCTTGTCGGGATTGTCGCGCAGCCAGTGCAGCAGTTTCGAAAAGCCCCACTCGGAGGAGTAGGTTCCCCCGCACCAGTCGATGGCGGCGAGGCCGGTCTCGCGGGCGATTTTCGTGATGAGCGCGGCTTCCTGCCAGGCGCGATGGTCGCACCACAGATAGTAGTCGTCCAGCGGCGCGAGCCCCTCGCCCACCGGGATGACGCTCGATCCAGTGGTGTCGATGGCCAGCGCTTCCACTTCGTGGCCGTCGATGCCGGCCGAGGCGACGGCCCCGCGCGCCGCCTCCACCAGGGCGGTCATGTGGTCGGCGTGGCTCTGGGTGGCGTAATCGGGATCGTCGCGGCGGCGGTGCAGCGCGTATTGCGCCGTGCCCGACCCGATTCTGCCCCTGGCGCTATCGAAAATGGAGACGCGAACGCTGAGCGTCCCAAAATCCACTCCGGCCACAATGCTCACGGTGTCCCCCGTTGACTACTGGTGCAGATAAACGTGCCAGCCCAGATACTTCGTCGCAGCCTCTTCCACAACCGCCGCCGTGCTGGACAGGTTCGCGGCCACGTGATGCTCGAAGCCGTTTTCGCAGATATAGCGCAGCAGGCTCTGGAGTTTCGGAATGCGCACCACGCCGGCTCCGCCGAAGGTGTCCAGCGGATCGCTGGTGAACTCGCCCTCGCCCACGTAGCCCGCGATCAACCCCTCGTCGTCAATGGTCGAGAAACGGGCGTAGGTCATCGGGCCAGGCTTGACGCGGCCGACGCAGGTGCCGTAGGTGTTCTCGCGGCCGACGGTCCCGGCGATGATGAGCTGGAAGTCCATCTTCACTTCCTCGAAAAAGTCCTTGGGCAGGTTGCTGCAGTGGAAGCAGACGGCCTTGTCGGGATCGCCGCCGTAGTTGTTGTTCCAGTCGAGCAGAGCGCTGGGCGTTCCCGAAGCCAGCCGCAGGGCATGCATGCCGAGCACGCCGCAGATGTCCACCTCGCAGGCGCTGGACATCAGGTTGTTGCTCATCATGCTCATCACCGTGCAGGGCACCACGCCGAAATACTCTTCCATGGACGTCCAGCACTGCACGGCGCTGATGGAGACCGCGGTGTGGCGCATCCACTCTTCCACCACGGCGCCGAACTTGGCCATTTTCAGAAGAGCCGATTTCGGCGTGTCGCCAGCGGGGACGTAGGCCTCGATTGCCTCCAGCTTGGCCACCGCCGCCGGATCGTCGTCCTTCATTTTGGCGATGCGGCCGAAGATTTCGGAGAGATCGATGGGCTCCACCGAAATGCCCGCCTGCTCCAGCAGTTTCTCGCTGTAGCGCACAGTATTGAACGCGGCCGGCCGGGCGCCGATTGAACCCACGCGCAGATTCTTCATGCCGCGAACCACGCGGCAGACGGCCGTGAACCACTCCAGATCCTTCGCGAATTCGGGCGAGCCGGGCGCTTCGGTGTGCAGCGTGGTGAGCGAACAGGGAATGCCGTACTGCTTCAAGTTGTTGCAACAGGACATCTTGCCGCAGAAGCTGTCGCGGCGGTCGGTGATGGTCATGCGGCCGGGGGTGTCGGGGGTGGCCTGCACCAGCACCGGAACCTTCAGCCCGGAAAGTCGAAGGGCGTCGGCGATGCCACGCTCGTCGCCGAAATTGGGCAAAGTCACGATGACGCCGTCGATTTCGTGGCGGTGGCGGTCGAACAGCTCGCCGCACTGGCGCGCTTCGGCGTGGGTCTCCACCGCGCCGTACCTGGTTTCCTCCTCACCGAGTGCGACGACGCGCACGCCGGCTTTCTCCAGCACGCCAATCATCTCGTCGCGGCCGGATTTCGCGAGGTGACCGGGAAAAAAGCCGCGGTTCCCGACGATCAGTCCGAGCGTAATATCAGAGCCGGTTTTCATTAAAGTCTATGCTCCGCCTGCAAGCGCTTTCACAGGCAATCCTACATGCGATGACGCACCGATGTCAAATGGTTGGTGGGGGGAGGGCGGCACGCGCATTCACCCGACGAATTCAGTGCAGACCGGCCCTGGCCAGCATCGCCAGAAGCTGCTGCCTCGTGCGCATGTCAATGGCCGTGGCTACCAGTTTGCCGTCGCGGTCGTAGAGGAAGCTTTCGGGAATGCCTTCCACGCTGAACAGGTCGTAGACCTTGCGGCCGGGATCGAGCAGTACCGGGTAGGGCACGTGGTGTGCCTGTACAAACGGCGCCACTTTATCCGCAGTCTCGTCGGAGATGCCCAGAATGACGAGGCCCTGGGTCTCGAACTGGGTGTAGAGCGCACTCAGGTCCGGGATTTCCTTGCGGCAGGGCGGGCACCAGGTGGCCCAGAAATTCACCAGTACCACCTCTCCGCGAAGATGGCTGAGGGTCCATGGCTTGCCGTTCAGATCGAGCAGGCTCAGATCGGCCGAGGCGCGTTGCCGGTCCTCGGCTTCCAGCTTCGCCATTGCCGCGCGGAACGGCGGGGCATCGAACGACACCTCGACGCCTTCGTAGCGCACCAACCGGGCGAGGGCGACGTACGGCGAGGCCGGTCCGTCCTTGTCATCCGGAAGGGGCTGCTCGGCCAGCGCGCCGGCCAGCGTGGTGGCAACTTCCCGCAGCGGGCGCCGGCCGAAGTCGCCTTCGGTGGAAAGATCGGCGAGATCCTCAGCCAGGCTGAGTTTGGCCTCAGTCCGGGGCAGTTGGCGGATGCGCAGCGCCAGTTGCGCGGTTACCTCGCCCCTTTGCGCGTCTGGTACGTGGCGCAGCCCGTGCAACTGGTTGGAGATGGCCTGTTCGTCGGGGCTCAGGGGCGGTTTGCTCTGCGCGTGGAGCAACGCGGCGACCAGGCAAATCGCGGCGACGGGAACTCGCCGGACAATCGACTGGCGCATGCCTCAATATAGCCCGCTTGCGGCGGACAGGGCGCGCCGCCGGTCCCCGGTCCCTGCTATCCTTGACCCTTCATGGGTGTCCCGCGTGGTCTCGCCCTCGTGCTGTGCTGCGGCCTGATGACGACCCCGGCGCGCGAGCTCGGCGTCGACTGGCGCGCCGTCCAGCCGGAACTGCTCGGCTATTACCGCGCCCTGCTGCGCATCGACACCAGCAACCCGCCCGGCAACGAGACACGCGCAGTGAACTACCTTCGCACGGTGCTCGACCGCGAGCACATCCCTTATCAGGTCTTCGCGCTGGACCCCCATCGCGCCAACCTGGTAGCGCGGCTGAAGGGGAACGGCACAAAGCGGCCCGTGCTGCTGATGGGCCATACCGACGTGGTCGGCGTGGACCGCGACAAGTGGCGGGTGGATCCGTTTGCCGCTATCCTCCGCGACGGCTGGATTCTGGGGCGAGGGTCCATCGACGACAAGAGCCATGTCGCCGTGTCGCTGATGACCATGATCCTGCTGCATCGCATGGGGGCGCCGCTGGACCGCGACGTCGTTTTCCTGGCCGAGGCCGGCGAGGAGGGCACCACGCAATGGGGCATCGACTTCCTGGTGCGGCAGCACTGGGACGACATCGCCGCCGAGTTTGCCCTGGCGGAGGGCGGCCAGGTCACGGTGCGCGGCAGCACCGTGCGCTACGTGGAGATCGCCACCACCGAGAAGGTGGTGCGGCCGGTGCGCCTGATCGCGCACGGAACCTCCGGCCACGGGTCGCAGCCGCGTCCGGACAACCCGATTGTGCATCTGGCCGCGGCGGTGTCGCGCCTCAGCGGCTGGCAGCCGCCCATGCGGCTGAACGCCACCACCCGTGCCTGGTTCGAGGGGCTGGCGAAGATCAGCCCGCCCGAGGACGCGTTCCGCTATGCGCACATCGGGGACCCGGAACTCAGCCCCTCCATCCAGGAATACCTGGCCCAGCACGAGATCGCGAATTACTCCCTGCTGCGGACCACGATTGCGCCCACGGTGATCCACGGCGGGTTTCGCAGCAACGTGATCCCGTCCGAGGCCGAAGCGGTGCTCGACATCCGGGCGCTTCCGGACGAAGACCTGGCCCAGTTCTGGGCCGAGTTGCGCCGCATGGTGGCCGATCCGGCCATCGAGATCAAACCCCTGGAAACGGCCACGCGCCCCGCGGCGCCGCCTTCGCGCACCGATACGGCAATGTTCCGCGCGCTCGTGCATGCCCAGAACAAGCTGTTCCCCGGCAGCATCACGCTGCCGGCCATGGCCACGGGAGCCACCGATCTGGCGCAGCTCCGCGCGAAGGGTGTCGAGGGTTACGGTTACGGCCCGGCAATGGACGAACTAGTGAGCGTGTCCGGCGGCGGCCCCCATTCCGACGATGAGCGCCTGTCCGAGGACTCGCTCTATAAAATGGCCGAGTTCCTCTGGCTGGCGCTCACCGAAGTGGCGGCGTCGCGTTAGACCACGCCCGCAAGCTTTATTGCGGCCGCAGCGACGTGGTGGCCAGCAGACCGCCCAGCCCCATCGTCTCCACCGCCGAGGAAGGTACAATCACCATCGCGCCCTTCTCCTTGATGGCCTCATAGAGCATGTTCATGGCGCGCAGATGCAGCGCCACCGGGTTGTTGACGTAAACCGCCGACGCTTCCGAGAACTTGGCCGCGATCTCCGTCTCCGCCGTGCCCAGGATGATTCTGGCCTGGCGTTCGCGTTCCGCCTGCGCCTGCCGCGACATGGCGTCTTCGAGAGCGGTGGGAATGTGCACGTCGCGAATTTCCACGCTCTGCACGGTGATCCCCCAGGGATTGGTTTTTTCGTCGAGAATCCGCTGCAGTTCCTTGCCCAGCATTTCCCGCTCGGTGATCATCTGCGCCAGATCGTGCCGGCCGATGGATTCCCGCAGCGCGGTCTGCGCGCTCATGGTGATGGCCTGGTTAAAGTCGGCCACCTCGAGGATCGATTTCTCGGCGTCCCATACCAGCCAGAACACGATGGCGTCGACGTTCACCGGCACAGTGTCGCGCGTCAGGGCCGATTCCGCGCTGACGTCGGCCACGCGCACGCGCTGATCCACATAGGCGCTGACGCTGT
>CAYVPZ010000405.1:0-5066 GCA_964453955.1 uncultured Solibacteraceae bacterium
TGGGCGCCCAGGCAGATTCCCAGAACCGGCCGGCCGGCCCGGATCGTTGCCTCGATCAGGCCCAGCTCGGCGCGCAGGTAGTCCTGGGGGTCGTTGGCCGACTGCGGCCCGCCCATCAGGATCAGCGCGGGGGCAGCCGCCGGATCGGGCGGGTCAACCCCTGCAAAAAGGTCAAAATACTCCCAGGGGAGGCCCGCCCGCTCGAGGGACGGGGCGATCCGCCCGAGACCCTCGAACGGTACGTGGCGCACTACCGTAATGCGGTTACCTGGCATGGGACTGTAGTGAATCTGGTCAGACCAGAGTACCGAAAAAGCCGCGAGCACGAAAGATGCCTATCGGCGGGCAACGATTCTACCGATGTGATCTGTGGAGCGGTGCGCTACGCTATAGGAATCCGTGTACGATGGGCGCGGCCGGCTCTGGAACACTGACCTGTGCGGGTACTGATTGCGGACGACAGCGTAGTATCGAGACACCTGTTGGAAGCCACCCTCCGTAAATGGGGATACGAGGTGATGAGCGCTTCCGACGGGGCGGCGGCGTGGGACATCCTGCAGCGGGAGGACGCGCCTGCCCTGGCCATCCTCGACTGGATGATGCCGGGGATGACCGGCCTCGAAGTGTGCCGGCTGGTCCGCCAGATGAACCGCGAGCGCTACACCTACATTCTTCTGCTCACCTCGCGGAGCCAGAAGGAGGACCTGATCGAGGGCATGGAAGCGGGCGCGGACGACTATGTCACCAAGCCGTTCGACCAGCACGAGCTCAAGGTCCGGCTGAGGGCGGGGACGCGCATCATCGAGCTGCAGTCGGAACTGCTGGCCGCCCGCGAAGCTCTGCGCGAGCAGGCCACGCGCGACGCGCTGACCCGTTTGTGGAACCGCTCGTCCATCCTGGACATCCTGCAGCGCGAGCTGTCGCGGGCCATGCGGGAGCGGCGTCCGCTGGGCCTTCTGCTGGTGGACCTCGATCATTTCAAGAGCGTGAACGACACCCACGGTCACTTCGCCGGCGACGCGGTGCTGAGTGAGGCCGGCCGGCGAATGCAGAGCGGTCTGCGCGAGTACGATGCCCTGGGACGGTACGGTGGAGAGGAGTTCCTGGTGCTTCTTCCCGGTTGCGACGAACGCTCCACGCGCAGCTCGGGTGAACGGATACGCGCGCATCTGGCCAATCAACCGATGGTGCTGAGCGACACCACGCTCAGGGTCACGGCCAGCTTTGGCGGCACCTGTGCGAAGCCGGGCAGCAACTGCACAGCGGAGGAATTGATCCGCCGCGCCGACGAAGCGCTCTACCGCGCCAAGGATCTGGGCCGGAACCGGGTGGAATACTTCGACCCCGGCGATCCCGAAAAAGCGCCGTCGCCGGATCTGACCCGCACCGCGGTGTGAGCGGTAGAGGGAGTAAAGGGATTAAAGGGAGTAAGGGAAGTAAAGGGAGTAGACGGAGACCTGCGGGTCAACATACTCCTTCTACTTCCTCTACTTCCTTTACTCCCTTTAATCCCTTTACTCCCTCTGCTCAGTGCGTCTTAGTCTCGGCCACCTGGAAGTGGCTGAGCGTGGCGGCGTACTGCGACAGTCCCTTGTACAAGGCCTCGGCGATCTTCTGGCGCGCTTCCGGACGCTTCAGCAGCCGCTCGTCCTGCGCGTTGCTGATAAAGCCGATCTCCGCCAGCACCGAGGGCATGGAAGCGCCAATCAGCACCACGAACGGGGCTTTGCGAATGCCCCGGTCGCGGTTGCGCGCGGATTTCATGGAGGACGCGCTGAGCGCGTTCTGAATGCGCTGGGCGAACTCGCGCGACTCATCCACTTTGTCCTTCAGCGCGATTTTCTGCAGCACGTCCTGCAGATCGTTGATGGTCAACGTCGAATCCGCGTTCTCGCGCGTGGCCAGATCCAGCGCGTCCTTCGCAGTTGTGAAACTCAGATAATACGTTTCCACCCCGCTGGCGGTGCGCTCCGGGGACGAGTTGGCGTGGATGGAGAGGAACAGGTCGGCCTGACTGGCGTTGGCCATGGCGGTGCGCTCTTCGAGCGGAATGAAGCGGTCGTCGGAGCGCGTATACACCACCTGGCTGCCCATCCTCTGCTCGATCAGGGCGCCGAGCCGCAGGGAAACATCCAGCACGAGGTCCTTCTCGAGAAGGCCGGTGGGTCCAATGGTTCCGGCATCGTGGCCGCCGTGGCCGGGATCGATGACGATGCGGTTTACCTTGAGACCGAGGACGCGGATCATGGACTGGTCGCCGGTGGCCGTGTGGCGTGCCGGCAAGGCGACATCGGATGGCGTGACCGGGCGGGGCGAAGAAGAGGCTGCGGCCGCCGGTGCCGGCGTCCAATCCCGCGTTCTGATCCGCGGCGCCGCGGGCGGGGGCGGAACGTCGAATCGGGCGAAGAGCACGGGATTGGCGCGGGGGGTCAGGATGAAGGGAAGCGCCGGAGGCTGCTCCATCACCATGCGCGCGGCGGGGTACAGGGCATAATGGGCCGGCTCAGGCGGCGGGATGAACAAACGGCTGCCTTGGATTTCCGGCGGCTGAACCGGGGTCCGTGGGGGGGCTGGCGTCTCCAGTTTCTTGGGCGCCGTGCCCGGGCTGCGCAATTCGATGATCAGCCGGTCGGGGTTGGCCAGCGTCTCGGTGCTGAACGCGCTGGCGCCCTCGAGGTCCAGGACAATGCGGGTGACGCCGTGCTGGGTCTCGGCCACGCGAATCTGCTTCACAAACCGGTCGTGCACGGGGATCACGTTGATGCCCCGGCGCTCGAGCTGTGGCTTGGTCCCCGGCAGATCGAAAAAGAGCCGCTCGGGGTTGGGCAGGCGGTCGGTGCGGAACGTGAATTCGCCCGTCGCCTCAATAGCAATGCGAGTGACTTCCCCCATGGACCAGAACCGTACGGCGGTGACGTGCGCCGCGACGGGCGGGTCCGCGGCGTGCGCGAAGGCTGGCCACGAAAAAGCCAGAACCGCCGCGGCGATTCCGGCTCGGTGCTGGCTGCGGGGGACCAGAAGCATCGTTTACGTCTACCGTTCCGTGACCACGTGCAACCGGCCGCGATCGTCGTAAAACGTGACCAGTTGCGGTTGTTTTTCCTCGGGCGGTGGCTGGGCCACGGCCGGCTCCATCGCCTCCGCCCCGGTCTGCCGGTCCGCTCCCGCCTTCTTCTTCGCCTCTTCGTACTGCTGGCCGACCTTCTTCACGTACGCCACCGTTTCGCGATACGGCGGGACGCCGTTGTACTTCGTCACCGCTCCCTCGCCCGCATTGTAAGCGGCGATGGCCAGCTGGTCGTCCTTGAAAGTGTCCTGCAAAAACCGCAGATAGCGAACGCCACCCTCCACGTTCTGCTTCACGTCGAATGCGTCGGACACACCAAAGCGACGCGCCGTGGCCGGCATCAGTTGCATGATGCCCTGCGCGCCTTTCCATGACACCGCCGCCGGGTCGAAACCGCTTTCGGCCGAGATCACCGAGTTCACCAGCGCGGGGTTCACGTCGTAGTCCTTCGCCGTCTTCTCCACCAGCGCCTGTAGGGCCGGGTCGGGAGAGGTTTTCCGGGCGGGCCGCGGGCGAGCCGCTGGAATAGGCACCAGCACCCGGACCAGCCGGCCAGTGCGGGTATCCACGCGCACGGTCGATTTCAGACGCGGTGCTGCCGCGGCGTTCTGAACCGCGCCCGGATTGTCGTCGGCGCCCCGCATTGTCGCGATCGGCAGCAAGGCCGCAATAAAACAAAACGCGACCATTTGTTTTATCCGATTATAGCCGGATCTGGTTCCTTTGGAAAGACTTAATTGCATGGGCGAAAAGCCGGATCGTGATGCTATCATTCTCTCATGCGGGTAGCGGGGTTTGTGCTGGCCGGCGGCCACAGTTCCCGCATGGGCCGCGACAAGGCGCTGATTCGTCATTGGGGTGTACCTCTGGTGGTCCGCGCCGCGGCGGCCGCGGCGAAGGCGGCCGGCTCGGTCACCATTCTGGGCGATCCCGGTCTCTATGGCCGTTTCGGATGGCCGATTCTGCCCGACGCCGCGCCGGATCTGGGGCCCATGGGGGGCCTGCTCACCGCTCTCGAACACACCAGCGCCGAGTGGAACATTCTGGTCGCCTGCGACATGCCTGAACTGTCCCCGGAACTGCTCAGCGACCTGCTCCGCAGGACCGCCCGGGCGCGGGGCCGCTGCGTGGCGCCGGTGACCGCCGACGGGTTCGAGCCGCTGTGCGCCGTTTACAGGCGCAGCGCGCTCCCCGAGGTTCGCTCCGCCATCGCCGCCGGCCGCCTGAAGATGCGCGATCTGCTGCCGCTGTTGCACGCCGTGCCCGTCACCGGCCTCGACCCGGCCTCGTTCCGCAACGTCAACACCCCCCAGGACTGGAGCAGCTACCTGCATCGCCGATGACCGACGTCAGCCACTACATAGAGTTCTGCCATGTGTATAAGACGTTCGACCAACCCGTTCTGGCCGACGTCAGTTTCTGGCTGGATGCCGGAAAAACCCTGGCCATCATCGGGCGCAGCGGCGTGGGCAAGTCGGTCAGCCTCGGGCACATCATGGGTTTCCTCAAGCCGGACCGCGGCCGGGTGATGGTGGCCTACCAGGATATCACCGATTACGACGAGACCCAGCTTCGCGAGATTCGCAAGAAGGTCACCATGGTGTTTCAGTCGGGCGCGCTGTTCGATTCGCTCACCGTGGGCGAGAATATCCTGTTCTCGCTGGAGCTGCGGGAAGACTACAACGAACAGAACAAGGAAGACGTGGTGGACGGCCTGCTGAACATCGTGGGGCTGCTGGCGTATCGCGACGTCTACCCGGCCGACCTCTCCACCGGCTACAAACGGGCGGTGGCCATCGCCCGCGCCCTCGCCGCCCAGCCGGAATGCATCCTCTACGACGAGCCCACCACCATGGTGGACCCCATCATGTCCGACGACCTCACCAACCTCATGCTCAAGCTAAAGCGGCAACTGAAGCTGACCTCGGTGGTGGTGACCCACGATCTGGAACTGATGCGCAGGGTGGCCGATTCGGTGGTGTTCCTGTACGAGGGCAAG
>CAYVPZ010000406.1:0-5065 GCA_964453955.1 uncultured Solibacteraceae bacterium
ATGCGCAGCGATTTCAGGATGCCGAAGATTCCCGCCGTGGCGATGGCGCCCACTCCCACGAAGCGCACGTACCCGCGAAAAATCTGCGCGGCGGTCATTTGCGCGATGGGGATCTGGCCTGGGTACACCAGGGCGTCGGGCACGTGGCGGCCGATCATCCAGATGAGCGGCACCAGCACCAGGTTCGACAGCACGCCGCCCGCGCACAGGATCAGCGAGCTGCGCAGGCCCATCACGTAGCCAAGCCCCAGGATGAAGCCGATGGCGTCGAAGCTCAACGTGACGCGGGCCCGTTGTGCGGGCGCCTTCACTACCGGAACGAACCGGAAATCGAGATACTCCTGCCAGACGTGGAACGTGGTGACCAGAAAATCATAGACGCCGGAAACGGCTGTGGCTTCCAGCAGCAGCCGCGCCTTGGACCCGCCCTTCTCGCCCGCCACCAGCACTTCGGTGATTGCGGTGGCCTCGGGATAAGGAAGCTGGCCGTGCATCTCGCGCACGAAATAGCGCCGCAGCGGAATCAGGAACACCACGCCGAGGCAGCCGCCGGCGAGACAAATGAAGATGGTCTCCACCGGGTGCGGGTCGAGCTTCAGAATATACAGCGCGGGCAGGGTGAAGACGGCGCCCGCCACCACCGCCCCCGCCAGCCCGCCGATTCCGGTGATGATGACGTTCTCAAGAACGCTGGAACGGCGGCGATACGTGCGCGCCAGTCCGATGGCCAGAATGGAGATGGGAATGGCCGACTCCATCACCTGGCCCACCTTCAGGCCCGAGTACGCGGCGGCCACCGTAAACACGATGCACAGCAGCAGGCCCCACGCCACCGATCGCAGCGTGAGTTCCGGGAGAACGGTGGAGGCGGGCACCACGGGCTGGTATGCCGTTCCCGGCGGCAGCGGCGTGTAGGCGTTGGAAGGAAGTTGCGATGTGTCGCTGGGCATTGGGCGAAACCGTATCGTACTACGTTCGCTATTCTGAAGGCGGACCCCCGTGAAAATCGTCGACATCCGTCCCACCACGGTCACCGTTCCTCTCGCAGCGCCGTTGCGCCACGCCAATGGCTGTCACTGGGGCCGGTTCGTGCGCACCATCATCGAAGTCGAAACCGACAACGGGCTGGTGGGCCTCGGCGAAATGGGCGGCGGCGGAGAGTCGGCCGAGGCGGTGTTCCGGTCGCTGAACAGTTATCTGGCCGGGCACGATCCCGCGCGCATCGAGGAAATGCGCTTCCGCATTGCCAACCCCACGGCGTCGCTCTATAACAACCGCACCCAGGTGCTGGCGGCGCTGGAGTTCGCCTGCCTCGATATTCTGGGGCAGGCCTGGGGCGTGCCGGTCCACGCGATTCTGGGCGGCAAACTGCGCGAACGGGTCCCCTTCGCTTCCTATTGCTTCTTCCGCTACGCCGATTCGAAAACCGGCCTGGGTGAAGTGCGCACCGTCGATCAGGTGGTCGAAAACGCGCGCGCGCTCAAGGAGCGCTTCGGCTTCACCACCCACAAGATGAAGGGTGGCGTGTTTCCGCCCGAGTACGAACTGCAGGCGTTTCGCGCGCTGGCCGAGACATTTCCGGGAGATCGCGTGCGCTTCGACCCGAACGGCGTATGGTCCACCGAGCAGGCCATCCGCTTCGGCCAGAGTATCGAAGATCTTCGCAACGACTACCTGGAGGACCCGGTCTTCGGCCTGAACGGAATGCGGCGCGCGCGCCAGATGGTGCGCATTCCGCTGGCTACCAACACCGTAGTGGTGAACTTCGAGCAGCTTGCGGCTAACGCGCTCGATACAGCGGTGGACGTGATTCTGCTGGACACGACATTCTGGGGCGGTATCCGCGCCTGTGTGAAGGCGGCCGCCGTGTGCGAGACCTTCCAACTGGGCGTGGCCGTGCATTCCTCCGGCGAGCTGGGCATTCAACTGGCTACCATGCTGCACCTCGGCGCGGTGTTGCCGAACCTCTCCTTCGCCGCCGACGCCCATTACCACCACCTGCGCGACGACGTCGTCGAAGGCGGCCTGATGCCCTATGAGGGCGGAGCGATCGCCGTTCCCGAAGCGCCCGGCCTCGGCGTGCGCCTGGACCGCGAGAAGCTGCGCCAGTACAGCGAACTGTACAAGGAGCTGGGCAACTACCCGTACGATCAGGATCCGCTGCGGCCCGGCTGGGCGCCGCTGGTTCCTAACGACCGCTGGGCCGACCCGGCGGATGCACGGACGCCGGCGATGGGAGCTGGGCCCACAATCGGTTAACATTGTAGTGGGCCTTGATTCGCCCACGCGATGAACAAACGTACACACGTAGTCCTGGCCGAGGAACTTGTAAAGGCAATCGACACGCTGGTGGGGGCCCGCCAGCGCAGCAGCTTCTTGACGGAGGCGGCCGAGAAGGAACTGATGCGCCGCCGGCAGTTGCTCGCCCTCGAGGCCGCGGCTGGCGCGTGGAAGGACAAGGACCATCCCGAATTGAAAGAGGGCGCCGCGAAGTGGGTACGGAAGCTGCGCCGCGAGAACGAGCGCCGCTTTCAAAAAGTGACCGCCCGTTAAGATGGCTACTTACCTTCTCGACACCACCGTCATCATTGACGCCCTCAACGAAAAGAAAGATCGCCGGCGGATGTTGCGCGAACTGGTTCTGCAGGGCAATGTGCTCGCCTGTTGTCCGATCAACGTTGCCGAGGTTTACGCGGGAATGCGGCCGAAGGAAGAGCGGACCACCACGGACCTGCTCCGCAGCCTGCAGTACTACCCAATCACGTTCGATGTGGCGGAACTCGGCGGCCGTATCAAACGAGAGCATAGCCGCAAGGGCACTAAGCTCAGCGTCACCGATACGCTGATTGCGGCTGTTGCCATGCACTACCACCTGATCCTGATCACCGACAACGTTAAAGACTTTCCGATGAAGGAACTGTCCCTGTTTGCCCGCCCAAATTAATTGCTACTCCGACGCCTGTCGCAGCAGGGTTTCCAGACCGGAGATGTTCTTTAGCAGGCCGTCGGGAACCCGCAGGCGACGGCGAAATTATCTTCGGCAACCAATACTATAGTGGTGATAACCACGTGTCAACAAACATCACCATCGTAGGCGGGGGCATAGTCGGACTGGCCACGGCGTTTCGCGTGGGACAAAAGTTCCCCGATGCCCGCCTCACCGTTCTGGAAAAGGAGCAGGCCGTGGGCCGGCACCAGTCCGGGAACAACAGCGGTGTGCTCCACGCCGGGCTCTATTACAAGCCGGGATCCACCAAGGCGCGGCTGGCCGTCAGCGGAATTCGGCAAATGGTCGCGTTCTGCCAGGAGAACGGCATCGCGCATGACGTCTGCGGCAAGCTGGTGGTGGCCACGAATGAGGAAGAGCTGCCGCGTCTCCAGGATTTGCTCGAGCGCGGCCGGCAGAATGGCCTGGAAGGACTGGAGCTGCTGGGGCCCGAACAGATGAAAGAGATCGAGCCCCATGTGGCGGGACTGGCGGCCATCCGCGTGCCGCAGGAAGGAATCGTCGACTACCCTGCGGTTTGTGCAGCGCTGGCCCGCAAGATCAACGGGCGCGTGGTGACCGGCGCCAAAGTGGAGCGGCTGCGCAAAACCGCGAACGGGTGGCTGGCCGAGACCAACGCGGGCGATTTCGAATCCGCTCTGCTGGTGAATTGCGCCGGCCTGCACTGCGACCGCGTGGCGGCCATGGCCGGCGTTCGCCGCGACCTGCGCATCGTGCCGTTTCGCGGCGAGTACTACCGCATCAAACCGGAACGTCAGTTTCTTGTTCGGAACCTCATCTACCCGGTTCCCGATCCGAAGTTCCCTTTCCTCGGTGTGCACTACACCCGTTTGATTCACGGCGGCGTGGAGGCCGGCCCCAATGCCGTGCTGGCGCTCGCCCGCGAGGGGTACCGCAAGTGGGATGTCAGCCTGCGCGACACTCTGGATGTCTTCAGCTACGCGGGCTTCTGGAAATTCCTGGGGAAGCACAGGCGCATGTGCTTCGACGAACTGCGGCGCTCGTTCAGCAAGGAATTGTTCTGCGCGTCCCTGCAGAAGCTGGTGCCGGAGATCACCGTGAGCGAGCTCGAAACCGGCGGAGCGGGAGTGCGCGCCCAGGCGCTGGACCCGCAGGGCGGCATGGTGCAGGATTTCCACATCGTGCGCCAGCCGGGCGCGGTGCACGTCCTGAATGCGCCCAGCCCGGCGGCCACCGCATCCCTGGCCATTGGAGAGGAAATCGCGCGCCAGCTTGCTGCGGCCGCATAGCGGTCTGTGGCGAAAGTGGCCGTTCGTCCAATTCGGGGACGGGCGACGACATTCCGCACCGGAAAGCCCTTGAGAACACTCCACCGTTCGCTGCGGAATCTCGTTGCCTGTCCCGGAATTGGACGCGCAATGGCGTTCGCCCCGGGCTGCCAGGCGTTGAGCGGTGAACGACCCCAGCGCCATCCTCCCCTCCCTCCGGTAATCTGATAGGGAGCACCCGATGAGGAAAAACTTCAAGGACCTGGACGAGCGGGAGATTCTCGCTCTCGCGGTCTCTCTCGAAGAAGAGGACGGCCGCATTTACGGCGAGTTCGTGGAAGGGCTGCGCGAGACCTACCCCGCCACCGCGCGCCTGTTTGAGGACATGCAGGCCGAAGAGGCTTCGCACCGGCATGCGCTCATCGAACTGTACCGGCAGCGCTTTGGCGAGCACATCCCGCTGATTCGCCGGCAGGATGTCAAAGGCTTCCTGACTCGGCGGCCGGTCTGGCTGGTGCGCCCCCTCGGCATCGAAACCGTGCGCAAGCAGGCCGAGGACATGGAAATCGAGACGCGCCAGTTCTACGACCGCGCCATACAGCGGGTCACCGACGCGCGCATTCGCAAACTGCTGGGCGATTTGTCGGACGCCGAGCGCAAGCATGCCGCCGCCGCTGGGGCGCTGGGCAAGGAGTACCTCACGCCCGAGGCACGCGGCGAGGAAGACCGCGCCGGCCGCCGGTTGTTCGTCCTGCAGATTGTGCAGCCGGGTCTGGCCGGGCTGATGGATGGCTCGGTGTCCACGCTGGCGCCGGTGTTTGCCGCGGCC
>CAYVPZ010000407.1:0-5063 GCA_964453955.1 uncultured Solibacteraceae bacterium
ACGTGAGCGGACCAGAACCGGCGGAACGGAGCCAGCCAGGCATCCACCTCCTGAAGCGGTTCCGGCTTCAGCCGGTAGAGACGGCGCTGTGCGTCCACCGTGGATTCCACGAAACCGGCCTCGCGCAGCACTCGCAGGTGCTTTGACACGGCCGGCTGCGGCATGCGAAGCTGACGCTCGATCTCTCCCACCGACTGTTGCGACAAGACCAGCAGGCTCAATATCGCGCGGCGGCTCGGCTCCGCAATCACTTCGAAAACAGATTCCACTCTCTTTATATACTCCACAGAGCATATGCTTGTCAAGGGATATAATGGTCGGGGGTCCAGGCGGGTGCGATTCAGAGCGCTGCGCGCTCCAGCTGGGGCGATGATGCCCGGATATCAGCCAGACCTTTCAATTCGGCCAATAGCGTGTTTATTCTGGAGATATAGCGTCGAAGATCGCGTACAAATGCTGAAATCCCGGTTCGGAATTGTTGCACTGCGACACATGGGCCGGGGCGCCCTGCTGCGGTGGGCCCTTTTCCTCGCATTTGCGGGCGTGCTTTGGGCCAGCGGCCCGGCCAGTTCGCCACTGGCGATAACCGTCTCCAGCGAAACCGCGCCCGCGGGAACCTGGACGCAGCTTAAGATTTTTCTGAATCCGCCCGCCAGCGTGTCCGGCGGCAACATCGCCATGGATCTGGACCCCGCGGTGTTTGGCGACATCGCCAGCGTGGCCGTGTTCAGTCCCAACGGCGACGCCCTGGGCTACGCGAATGTGAGCCAGCAGCACGTGGATGCGCATTTCGAGTCCTCGTCGGCGTGGTTGGGAGCGATGCCCAATCTGCCGGTGTTCGTCGTCGATGTTCCCGTTCTTTCCACCGCGCCCGCGGGCGCAACCACCTCCGTCACGCTCGATGCCAGCGGAACTTCACTCTCCGACGCGCAGGGCAATCCGTATTCGGTCAGCGTTACGACGGGCAAATTCACCGTGGGCGGCACGCTTTCCATCACCAGCATCACCCCTGCCGGCGGAATCGTCCCGGCGGGGGATCCGTTCCTGCAGCAGTCGATTGACGTTACCGGGACGGGACTCGATGCGGGCGCCACCCTGGCAAGCCACCTTTGGGGGCCTGGATACGGGCCTATTCGATTTCGGGTTCGGCTACTCGCTTCAGTCCAGCGGCGGATTAGACGGATCGCAGCCCATGACCCCGGCCACTCTCCAGGTTTCCGGTTCGGCGAACGAACCGGGCGTGCACACGGGGACCATTGTGATCACCGGACCCAACAACTCGGTTACCGTTCCGGTGAGCCTGACCATACCCGCCGCGGGTTCCAACTGGCCGCCCATCATGGCCACCGTTGCGAACGCCGCGAACCACACCGTGGGCGCCATCTCACCCGGTGAAATCCTCATGATTCTCGGCCCGGCCATCGGACCGAACCCCACCAACATGCAGGTGGACGCCACGGGCAAAGTAGCCAACAATCTTGGCGATACGCAGGTGCTGATCGACGATGTGCCGGCTCCCCTGATCTACGCCGACGCGACTCTGATCAACCTGATTGTGCCCTATGAGACGCCCACCAGCGGATTCGCCACGGTGAAAGTGATCACGAATGGCCAGCAGGCGGCGTACTGGGGCGTTCCGGTTGCGCCGGCCGCGCCCGGCATCTTCACGCTGACCATGACCGGCGTCGGAGCCGGAGCGGTGCTGAACTCCGACAACAGCGTGAACGGGCCGGCGAATCCGGCGGTGCGCGGCACGCCCGTGCAGATTTTCGCGACCGGCGAAGGCCAGACGAATCCGCCGGGCATCACCGGCGAGCTGACGGGGCTCGATGTGAAGAAGCCGCTGCTGCCGGTGAAGGTGACCATCGGCGGGATCGACGCCACGCTGAACTACTTCGGCTCGGCGCCGGACGCGGTGGCCGGTTTGTTCCAGGTGAACGCAGTGGTGCCGGCGGGTGTGACACCAGGGCCGGCCGTGCCCGTGGTGCTGATGGTCGGCGGCGCCAGCTCGCCGGATGGCGTGACCATCGCCGTGAAATAACGGCCACGGCTCTATTCTCGCGACGTTGGTTCGTGCCTCGGCTGGGCGTTCGCAACAACCCAGCCCACCCAGGCGTCCCCAGGGCATTACTCGCCGGCATCGCCCGCGGCTCCCGGACGCGGCCATTGCTGAAACTCTGCCATCAACTTCAGGCGCAGCTTTGAAGGTGTTCTTCGACGAGGACCTGCCGCGCGAGCTGGCGCTGTTTCTCCCTCCACGTTTCAGACTTTGCCAGGCCCCCTGCCGTATGCTACAAACGGAACGCATGGACACGACCGTTCGCAGATACACCGACTTTGACGAGATGAAGGCGGACGAGTACCGCTACTGGCAAAGTCGGCCCGCGTATGAGCGGCTGGATGCCGTTGAGGAAATGATTGAGACCGCTTACGCGCTCAAAGGTTGGGAGATCGAGCCGGATGTACCAAGACTACAAAGACCTTTTGTCCGCCTTCCATGCCCATGGCGTTAAATACCTCGTTGTCGGGGGGTTCGCCGTTATCTATCACTCGTAGCCCCGCTTCACGATGGGCATGGACCTCCTCATAAAGGCGGACCCTGCCAACGCGCAGGCGACGTATGCGGCGCTGGCTCAGTTTGGCGCAGCGCTCCAGGGCCTCCGCCCGGAGGACTTCACTGATCGCAACAGTTTCTTTCGCTTCGGGTGTGACCCGAAAGGCTTCGATATTCTCCCCAACATACCGGGCCTTGATTTTGACGCGGCATGGGAACGGCGAGTTGAAACCGTGATTGACGCGGCCACCGGTTTGAAGGCAAATTTCATTTCCGCTCAGGACCTCATAGCCGCGAAACTGGCATCAGGCCGGCCGCAGGACCTTGCCGACGCGGACACCGTGCGCAAAGCGGCAGAGAGCCAGATACCGAAGCCCGCAAGAATAAAGCCCCCGGAACCGGCACCGGGCGAAGCTAGCCAGTGATCTTGCCAGCCCTGCCCTTGGTGCAAGCGTCCCGTGACCGTACCAGCACTAAACGGCTGCGTCTCAGAAAGGGTCCTTTGTCCAACACGTAACCAGCCTCCCCATCAAGACACTTTTAGCGCACTACGAGGCCACAAAGGCCGAATGCGTGAGACAACTTGGCGCCTTTGTGGCCCCTGTTGGTGTCACAATAAGAAGAAACGCAAACGATAGGAGGACAAGCACATGCAACTGAAGGCAGCCGCCCGCGTCGCAGTAATCGGTATCATGGTTCTCGCATCCGATCTCGTGATCGGGCAAGACCAGCGCACTTCCAAGTTCGCCAAGTACCTTGCGCCAACCCCTGTGCGATACATGGACTTCGTCCTTTTGCAAACCGAAGTTGCAATTATCAAGGTGCACGTGGGTTTGGGTCCCGAAGCACTTCTGCCCATCCCGTCACTGTCTTACGATGCCAAAAACGACCGCATTCAAGCGTTCGTATCCCTAACCGGGGATTTTGCGAAATGGCCCCTTGACGATATAAGGAACCGCCTCCATCTGGAACGAGCACTGTGCAACGGGGCGCTGGCTGAGTCGATGCCAGGACTCCAGAGAAAGGATTTCATTCTGATTGTGTACGTGGCCGGGAAACCCTTTGCCGAATGTGACCAAGATGATTGTGTGATCCGATAGCCGACTGTTATGAATCGCACGACCGTGATGTTCGGCACCAGACGCGCGGAAGCGCAGGTCAACCTCGGCATCATGTACGACCGTGGTTATGGGGTCCCGCAAGATTACAAGGAGGCGGTCCAGTGATCTACTTTGATACATCATCTTGGAATGACTTGGCTGATCACCCTGACGCAGAAAATCTAATCCAGCTCATTCAGCGAAGCAAACAACGAGTACTGGCGAGCGTCATCTCGGTGGGCGAAATTCTCCGTATAAGAACTGAACTCCGACAGAAAATCTGTTCAATGATGCGGACTTTGCACGGCGACGGGCCGCTTTTGGAACGCTCCTTCAATGAGTTCGCGTCCGCTGCCGCACAAGGCGTTCTCCAAGGGCAAGAAGATTTCCTTCTTCCGGAGTCCGGGCCGGGCAAATATCTCCGGGCTTGCATGTCGGACGCGAATCTCGCGCCGCCCACAGATGAAATCTGGAACTGGCTTAGTAACATGCGTGACAACGTGGACCGTTTCATCGAGGCGATCAAACCGTCACAGCCCGACTTGACAACGTGCTACCTTTCGCCGGAAGTACTGGGCGGAGACGACTTTCTCAAAATCCTGTGCAAGTTGCCTGGAGCCGAAGAGCTTCAGGTCACAGTTCCGCAGATGCGAACCATCTGCGGAACGAGCGATGTTTGGAAGGCATTGGCGGCAACGGTCGCATACATGATAGAGGTGTCCACCACCCACGCAGCGAAGAACATTCAGGGCAGGAGGCGGCCCGTGGCGCAAGACTTGTGGCAAGCCCCATACCTCGGGGTTGCAGAGGTCTTCGTGACGAGCGATGAACCGATGCTGCAAGCCGTCTCCAAAATCTCGGCGATCCTGCCTCACCGAAGAGGCGTCGTGTCTACGGAGGATTTCTTCGAAGGTCTCCTGAACAGCGCAACATAACGTCCTTTGCATTGCGTTATCCATGCAAGCGAATGAAATAACAGGACTTGACCTTGGGTCGCCCTCCGATTCCCACGCCCGTCGCATGCACCCGCCACGCGCGCGGACGGCAGACCAAATTGGAAGGAAGGAGGCGAACATCCGGACCTTCAGGATCGCCTTCCACCTGGATCGGATCGCCGCCGACCCGCAAACGCCCCTTCGAGCATCTCCCGCCACCGCGTTCGCAACAACCCACGCCCATCCAGGCATCACATAACACACCCGGTTCCACACCGCGCCGCCCCGAGATCCCGCCCGCCCCGTGCTACCGTCAATGCGTCATGTTCACTGCCACACCACAGCCTCCGAAGCAATCCACAAACTCGAGGCCCACACCACCGCCGATCCTGCACGACAAAACGAACCCAATCCCGCCTGACGGAACGAAACAAACCCCCACGACAAAACGAACCCAATTCTCCGAGAGAGCCC
>CAYVPZ010000408.1:0-5062 GCA_964453955.1 uncultured Solibacteraceae bacterium
GGCCACCGTCGCAGCCGACGCGGTGAAGCTGTTGATGGTGGGAGGTTGTCCCGTGGGCGCGGTCACGGCGTCCCAGCCCGGATACGTCGGCGTCATCTGCACCACTTCGAAGTTGGACGACGCAATGGCATCCAGGTTTTCCAGGTCGTCGTCGTTCCAGCGGGGATCGGGAACCCCCTGGAAGTAGAAATAGCCGCCGTTGTCCGCCAAAATCATCCCGTATTTCTTCATCGCCGTCAGGATCACCTGGTTGGCCGCCGAATAACCGGAAATGTCGAAGCTGGCGTTGAGCCGGATGCGCATCCCCATCACGTTGCTCACGCCCCAGTAAACTCCCGCGGCATGGGTGGCCGGTTCGACGAAATACCCGTCGTTGGCGTCGTTTTTCGTCACCTGCATGGTGAACCGGATGGCATGGTTGATCGCGCCGGCGGCAACCTCGTCATACCGGACCAGCCCGGGGAAGATGGGCAATCCGGCAGCATCCGCCGAGGTCCAACCCCAGGGGCGGTGCTCATAATTCTGCAGGTCCCAAATGGTTTCCGACGACGAGTTCCACGCCCCATTGCACCGATGCGTGTTGAACGTCTCGTATAGCATGCACGCATGCCGGTCGAGCACGAGAACGTGCGAGTCGCCAATATAGGTGTCCGGCCAGCCGTCACAATCGGCGGGCGAACCTTCGATGGGAGCGGTGACCGGGTAGGGCGCCTCGGCAACGTCGCTTTGATCCGCGTAATCGAGCACGTTGATGGGAACCAGCGGCGTGGTGCTGGAATCCACGATAACGTACGGAATGCCGTAGTTCCCACCGGCCACCGAGGAAAAGTCGTGGTGAAGATGCAATCCGGCAAACCCGGCGGCGGAAGTGATCGCCGTGTTGTTGGGATCGAGCGGCGCCGCTGAAATGTCCGTGTTCCAGGCAGCGGTGGATGAGAATGGAACGAAGCCGTTCAGACTGGCGTTGTCGCCGGTGCTCATGTTGGCGCAGGACACCACCAGGATGGTGTAGTTGGCCGTGACCGTCGCACTCCCCGCGGGCATGGTGATGGTGGTGGACGCCGAACTGGCGTTGGCTACGGCCGCTCCGCTCCAGTCGAGGAAAACTTTGCCGGTGGCCGGCGCATTCGCGTCGATGGCCACCACGGTGCTGGCAAGGTAGCTCCCGCTGCCGGTCCCATTCACCACGGTCAGCGTGTAGGCGGTGGCGTAATTGGCCGTCACCGCCGTGTTCTTTGCGGGCATGGTCAGCGTCGTCGTTGCCGACTTCGCGCTGGCCACCGTCGCTCCGGTCCAATCCTCGAACGCCTCGCCGGAGGGAGCCGCGTTCGCCGTAATGGTCACCACGGTCCCGGAGACGTACGATCCGCTGCCTGTGCCATTGGTGACCGTCAGCGTATAACTCGCCGCATAATTCGCGGTCACGGTGGTCGCCGCCGCCGGCATCGTAAGGGTGGTTGTCGCGGAGGCCGCGCGCGCCACCGTGGCGCCGGTCCAGTCCTCGAACGCCTCTCCAGTGGGCGGAGTTTTTGCCGAAATGGTCACCGTGGTTCCGGCTATGTAGCTGCCGCCGCCGCTACCATTGACCACGGTGAGCGAGTAAAGCTGCGCGAAGTTAGCCGTGACGGTGGTGTTCGCGGCGGGCATTTTGATGGTTGTTTTCGCATCGTTCGCGTTGCCGACGGTGGCGCCGGTCCAGTCCTTAAAGCCATCGCCGGCGGGCGCCGCGTTTGCCGTGATGGTGACGGTTGCGCCGGCCGCGTAGGACCCGCTGCCGGTTCCATTCACCACCGTAAGCTTGTAGGCCGGCTCGAAGTTCGCGGTGACCGTGGTGTCGGCCGCCGGCATGACCATCGTGGTGGTTGCCGATCCGGGGCTCGCCACGGTCACTCCAGTCCAGTCTTCGAACAGATCTCCCGAGGGAGGCGTGTTGGCGGTCAGGGTGACGGTGGCGCCCGCGGCATAGACGCCGCTGCCGGTCCCGCCGGCCACCGTCAAGCGGTATCCGGTCTTCACCGGAACCGAGAGCACATTGCTCGGTGCGGAGCCGGGATTCTGCACCGTGAAGGACACGGAACTCGCCGAGCCCTGGTAACCCGTCGCGGTGACCGTGGTGGACGTCACCTTCGTGGTGGTCATGAGTATGTTGCCGACGGTGCCGTAATTCTGGATGACGCTCGCGCCGGATTGAATCCCCGTGCCCGTGATGGTCACCGTGAAGTTGCCGACGAAGATTGGATTGGGGCTGGCCGACGCGATCACCGGCCCCACCGCCAGCACATTCATATAGTCCGCGCCAACAACGGACGGATTCGCGGTGCTGACCGCGGTCACCAGCGCCTGCCTGGGAACCGTTGCCGGAGCCGTATACAGGCCCGTTTTGCTGATAGTGCCCACCGTCGAGTTCCCGCCGACAATCCCGTTGACGGTCCACGTCACCGTCGTGGGGGACAAACCGGTCACTTTCGCGGTCAACTGCACGCTGGTCCCCACTTTGACTCCCGGGTAAGACGGCGAGATGGTGACGCTTTGCGCCTCGAGCGCGCCTCCGCACAGGATGAGCACAGCGGTTGCCATCAATGCAAGGGAATGCCGCCCTGAAGTGCCGCTGAGTGGGAACAGTCGCATCTCGATTTCTCCTTTTGCGCCGGGGAACTGCTCGTGGCTACCTAAGGATAGTAGTGGTGCGACGCATTCGTCACGGTCTATTCTGGCTAACAGTCGTTTTTCAGAAATACCCTGGGATAATGCTGACCGGGATTTGACC
The DNA here is from genome assembly GCA_964453955.1 of uncultured Solibacteraceae bacterium. GTDB lineage: Bacteria > Acidobacteriota > Terriglobia > Bryobacterales > Bryobacteraceae > CAWACP01. The sequence goes on from CAYVPZ010000408.1 coordinate 2,768, forward strand.
GCTTTCGGAAAATTCCTGCTCGGGTGTTGCCCTTAGCACGTCAGGTTGTACATTCGCGGGCGCGCAGAAACAGCAGAACCAGCGCGATCCACAGCAGGTCCGCCAGCAGCAGGTGGACGATCTGCATCCCGATGGGAGCCCGCAAAACCACATTCACGGCGCCGGCGCACAACTGCGCCATGGCCAGCAGGGTAGCCGCGAGAGCCAGCCGGCGCGTGTGCTCCTGGTGGGTCCGGGTGAACGCCGCGATAGCGATGTATGCGCCCCCCGCAATGGCCAGCGCAGGGTGCAGCAGCCGCAGCCGCAACAGCAGACTCGATGCGGGAGAGAAGTCCTGGAACACGCCGGCGGCCAGCGAGGGGGCCGGATACAGCGTGTCGCCAAGCGCCGCCACCGCTCCGGTGATGCTCACTGCCAGCGACACCAGCAGCATGGCCAGCAGCGTTCCCGGCCATGGCCCGGTCAGCCGTGGCGCGCGCGGCGCGGCCAGGAAGGCCGTGGTCGCCAGCACCGCCAGAAGGAGTTGCGTGTTCACCAGGTGCGCGGACAAATAGAGGGCGCGCCCGGCCGATTCGTTTTGCGCGACGTAACGGAACAGCACCAGTCCGGCGCCCAGCAGCGCCTCGGTAACGATGAAGAGGACGGACAGCGCGGCCGCGCGACGCACGCCCCCGCCCCGTGGAAAACGCAGGAAGGCCCACGCGCACAGCGCCGCCACCAGCACCAGCGCCACCCCGCTGCTGATGCGGTGCGTGTATTCAATGAGGGTGGCCAGTCGCGGCACGCGCGGCACCACTTCGCCATTGCACAGCGGCCAGTGGCTGCCGCAGCCCGCGCCCGATCCGGACGCGCGCACATAGGCGCCCCACAACACCACCAGGAAGTTCCACGCCAGCACGACCCATGCAAAGCGGCGAAAACGGCCGCGACTGGCCGCGGCGCGCGCATCGGCCGCCGGCGGCCCTGCCATGGTTGCCATCAGGTTCACTGTAGCACTCACACACCCGGCGGGAACCGCGGCGTCACCACCGCTATATCCTCGAACCGCTCTGCCTTCACCGCTCCCTTGAGGTTGGCCTGGTGGCGATTCAGCATCCACAATTCCGGCAGGATCTCCGCCACCAGATCGCCATGGCAGAACAGCCGGACCACCGAGCTTTGCGACACCACGATGGCCACCGCCCGGGTGGTGCGCGTGATGCTGGCCCCGGCCACGTGGCGGCTGCCCAAGCCCAGCGGCACGTCAATTCCCTCGGCGGCCGCGTCCAGATAACGGCACGCCGCCTCGAACACGCCGTTGTCGCTCACCACGAAGGCGCCGTCCAGTTGCGCCAGTTCCTTGATGGTGCCGCGCAGATTGGGATTGTGAATGGAGCGTTCCTCCGGCGCGTGCCCGGCCAGCGGATCGAGTATCAACGGCCGCGACTTCGCCAGAACCGCCCGTTCGTCGCCCACCGTGAAAATGGTCCCGATGCGCCGTCCTTCACGGCCTTCTCGGGCGATCTCCACCGCCAGCTCGATCAGCGGCTCGAGTACGGACGGATCGAACGGCGGCAACTGGCACAGAACGCTCTCAAACATGAACGCCGCTCAATCCATCACCCGCGCATGCTTCACGCCGCGGGAGAGATCCAGCGTGAGTTCGTCCGCATAGCACCAGCCCCAGTCCTCGCCCGGCTCGATGGAGCGGATGATGGGGTGCGTGGTGGCGTGATAATGCTTCGTCGCGTGCCGGTTCTTGGACGAATCGCAACAGCCGACATAGCCGCAGATCAGGCAGATGCGCAGGTGCACCCAGCGGTCGCCCATCTTGATGCAGTCCTCGCACACATGTTTGGCGGGCTGCAGATCCTTCGCCTGTCCGATATGCTGGCAAACGCTCATTGACTCGCTCCTCTCGCGGCCGCGGATGGCAGCCGCACCTGAAACCGCGTGTCGCCGGGACGCGATTCCACGCGGATGTCCCCGCGATGTTTCTGCACAATCCGCCACACCGTATCCAGCCCCAGACCGGTGCCCTCGCCCACCGGCTTGGTCGTAAAAAATGGATCGAAAATCTGACCGCGGATCTCCGGCGGGATGCCCGGTCCATTATCTCCTATCTCTACCAGCACGCGATCGAACTCGGCCGCCGTGCGAATCCGCAGCTCGCCTTTCCCGTTCATCGCGTCGATGGCGTTGTCGATGAGATTCGTCCACACCTGGTTGAGTTCGCTGCCGTAGGCCATGATGCGGGGCAGCGAGCGATCAAATGCGCGGACGACCGTCACGTTTTTCAGCTTGTGGCCCAGCATC
>CAYVPZ010000409.1:0-5059 GCA_964453955.1 uncultured Solibacteraceae bacterium
CCGGCGCGCGACGAAATCGCCAAATGCGCGCTGGCCTGCCGTTACTACGCCGAGCACGCGCCGGCCATGCTGCGCGAGTCCGCCATCGCGGTGGAGCCGAACCGCGCCCGCACCGTTCCGCAGCCGCTGGGCCCGGTGCTGGCCATCATGCCGTGGAACTTTCCCTTCTGGCAGGTCTTCCGTTTTGCCGCGCCCGGACTCGCCGCGGGCAACACCGGACTGCTGAAGCACGCCTCCAACGTGCCTCAGTGCGCGTTGGCCATTGAGGAGGTGTTTCGCGCGGCCGGGCTTCCGGAAGGAGTTTTCCAGACGCTGTTGATCGGCTCGGCGAGCGTGCCCGCGATCATCGACGACCCGCGCGTGCGCGCCGTGACCCTGACCGGGAGCGAGCCGGCCGGCAGCGACGTGGCCAGCCGCGCCGCGCGCCTCATCAAGAAAGCGGTGCTCGAGCTGGGCGGCAGCGATCCGTTTATCGTGATGCCCAGCGCGGATTTCGATGAGGCGGTGCGAACCGCGGTGAAGGCGCGGACCATCAACAACGGCCAATCGTGCATCGCGGCGAAACGCTTCCTCGTGCACGAACGCGTTTACGGCCGCTTCGAGCAGGCGTTCACCGCGCTCATGCGGGCGCTGCGCGTGGGCGACCCGCTGTACCCGGCCACCGAGATCGGCCCGCTGGCCACCCCGGCGATTCGCGCCGACATCGAGAGCCAGGTGCGGCAGGCCGTGGAGGCGGGGGCGCGCGTGGTCACCGGCGGCCGGCGCATCGATGGTCCCGGCAACTACTACGAACCCACCGTGCTGGCGGACGTGCCGCGCCAGGCGCCGGTGTGCCGCGAGGAGATCTTCGGCCCGGTGGCCCTGCTGTTCCGCGTGCGCGATATCGATGAGGCGATAGCGCTGGCCAACGATACTCCGTTCGGCCTCGGCGCCAGCGCGTGGACGAACGACGCGGCCGAGCAGGAACGGTTCGTGGAGGAGATCGAGGCCGGACAGGTGTTCCTCAACGGCATGGTGGCGTCGGACCCGCGCCTGCCGTTCGGCGGCGTGAAGCACTCCGGCTACGGCCGCGAGCTGAGCGAAACCGGCATCCGCGAATTCGTGAGTCTGAAAACGGTGTGGTCGAAGGGAAGCGGAACGGTTTAACCTGTAGATTACCGATGCCCGGCCACGGAATCGTCTCCGCTTCGCAGCAGGAAGACGAACGCCAGTTCGAGGTTACGTTACGGCCCACGCGCCTGGCCGATTTCACCGGCCAGCCCAAGCTGAAGGAGAACCTGTCCATCGCCATCGAGGCGGCCAAACGGCGCGGCGAGGCCATGGACCACGTGCTGCTGTACGGCCCGCCCGGGCTGGGCAAGACCACGCTGGCCACCATCATCGCGGCCGAGCTGGGCGTGGGTTTCGAAGCCACCGCCGGGCCGGTGCTGCAGAAGAAGCTGGACCTCACCGGCGTGCTCACCAACGTCGGAGAACGCCAGGTTTTCTTCATCGACGAGATCCACCGCCTGCTGCCCGACGTGGAGGAGATCCTGTATTCGGCCATCGAGGATTTCCGCATGGACATTCTCATCGGCAGCGGGCCGGGCGCGCGCACGCACTCCATTTCGCTGCCCCGCTTCACGGCCATCGGCGCCACCACGCGCCAGGGGCTGGTGAGCGCGCCGCTGCGCGGACGCTTCGGCCTGGTGCTGCGGCTCAACCATTACGACGTGGCCGAGCTGACCCGCATCGTGTTGCGCTCGTCGCGCCTGCTGGAGGTGACCATCGACGACCCAGGCGCCCAGGAAGTGGCCCGCCGCAGCCGTGGCACCCCGCGCATCGCCAACCGGCTGCTGCGCCGCGTCCGCGATTACGCGCAGGTGCGCGCCGCCGGCCATATCGACAAGGACGTCGCCGAGACCGCGCTAAACCTGCTCGAAGTGGACCGCTACGGGCTGGATGAAATCGACCAGAAGATCATGCTCACGCTGCTGGACAAATACAGCGGCGGACCGGTGGGCGTGAACACCATCGCGGCCTCCATCGACGAGGAGGCGGCCACCATCGAAGAAGTGTACGAGCCCTACCTGATCCAGCTCGGCTTCATCGACCGCACCCCGCGCGGCCGCGTGGGCACCGATCGCGCCTTCGAGTACTTCGGCATCGCGCGCCGCGGGCGCAACGGCCTGCAGTCCTCCTTCTTCTGAAGTGCACACCGTCTATCTGTCTCTCGGCTCGAACATGGGCGACCGCCAGCGGCGCCTCGACGCCGCGCTCGATCTGTTGCGAGCGGCCGGGGTGGCCATCGTGCGCGTGTCGCGCGTGTACGAGACCGAGCCGCAGGAGCTGCGCGCGCAACCCTGGTTTCTCAATCTGGTGGCGGAGGCGGAGACGCGCCTGTTCCCGCTGCAGCTTCTGCACGCCATTCACCGCGTGGAGCAACGGCTGGGCCGCAGGCGCATGGTGGAGAAGGGGCCCCGGACCATCGACATCGACATCCTGCTGTTTGGCGGTTTCGTGGTGGCGACGGATGAGTTGCAGATTCCGCACCCGCGCATGGCCGGCCGCCGTTTCGTGCTGGAACCGCTGGCCGAACTTGCGCCCGATCTGCGCCACCCGGTGACGCACCAATCCGTGCGGGAAATGCTGGAGGCGGTGCGGGATCAGGGCGTGCGGCGGCTGGAATAGCCGGATGGGGCGAAAAGGAGCCAGGAGGTGATCTGGCTTCTCCAGAAGCCGGTGCGGTGGATTACAGCCACCCTGGGCCAGATGCCCCGATGCCGGCTAGTCGCTGTGGGTACTAATCTAGCTAGCCCGGCGACCCGTGAGACGGGTCATTGCAGGCAAGGAACGGGCGCGGATATGATCACTGCTGTCATTGACGGCGGCAGCTAAGACCGGCCGAGCAATGGAGCTATCAAGCCCGGTAGCGAGCCTGGTTCCAGGTCTCGTGCTCAATACGGTGGTGACGCCGGGGACTGGTTGTACTGGTTCGCGGCGATCCCGATTAAGAGAGTGCCCGTTTTGCGCGTCCTGGGCCGTCATCCCCGACCCTTTGGGGAGGATCGACGAAATGGCTAGGAAGAAAAGCAAGAAATGCCGGGCGGCGACCGGACTACGCATGGCCGCCCAGTCACTCCATCACAGCAAAAGCGCACTTGGGGACTTTTATCGACGCATGCGCACCAAACTCGGCGCGCCCAAGGCGATCACCGCGGCAGCACACAAACTGGCCCGGATCATCTTTCACCTCGTCACCACTCACCAGGAGTTCGATGACAGCCGGTTTGCCGGCGATCAACTCCGGCATCGGAAACGACAGGAAGCAAAGCTCCGCGCCAGGGCCAGGGCTCTCGGATTCCAACTCATCCCCGTGGATCCGGAGGTGGTTCCTTGAGAGCCGCGCCTCGCGTGAAATGATTTCTTCGCGCAGAGCTCCATTCTGCGATCAACGATACAGGCCCCCGGGCGCGCGCCCATTGATAGAATGCCGGTAGCGATGCGCATTCTTATCCTTTTGGCGCTCGCCGTCTCCGCCCAGGGAACGACTTACTATGTCAGCGGATCGGGGAGCGATTCGAACAGCGGCCTGAGCGAAAGCGCCGCTTTCCAAACGATTCAGGCGGCCGCGAACAAGACACTGCCGGGCGACGTGGTTTACGTGATGAACGGCGTCTACACCACCTGCGGCGGATGTGTCGTGCTGGACATCACGCGTTCGGGTACGGCGGACGCCTGGATCGCCTACCTGGCGTACCCCGGCCACCAGCCCCAAATCAACGCGGGAACAGCGTGGAACGCCATCGAGGTTCATGGGGGAGCGTCCTACATTGAAATCTCCGGCTTCCATCTGCAGGGCAACCGTGCGAACGTGACGCTGGCCCAGTGCACGGCCCAGGCGCTGGAGACCACCCCGGACCCGGCCTGCAACGGAAACGGCATCACCGTCGACGGGCGCCAGGATGGCGCGAACAAGCCGCATCACATTCTGATCTCGGGCAACGAGGTTTATGATTTCCCGGGCGGCGGGATTGGCACCGCGGAGGCCGATTACGTCACCGTCGAAGATAACTTCGTGCACGACAACGCGTGGTATTCGCGCTATGGCAACAGCGGCATTTCGCTCTTCGAATCGTGGAATTACGATAACGGGCCGGCGCCGCGCACCATCGTCCGGCGCAACCGCGTGTTCGACAGCCGCTCGCTGGTCCCCATCGGGAGCGTGCTCTACGACGGCGACGGCATCATCATCGACACCTCGCGCAAGAACGGATCCGGCTCGGACCCGATCGGCGCCTATCAGGGCGGATTTCTGGTGGAGAACAACCTGTCGGTGAACAACGGCGGGGCCGGTCTGATCGCCTACCAGAGCGATAACGTCACGTTCCTGAACAACACCATGTACGGGAACGGGCTGGTGGCGAACTACGCGGATATTTTCGTCAACCAGTCCGGCACCGTGAATGTCTGGAACAACGTGGTGCAATCGGCCGCCGCGACCGCACTGAGCGTGTATGGGAGCACCGCCGTGCAGCTCGGTTACAACTTGTACTGGGATGGAGTGGTCGCCTATTTTGGCACGCAGGACGTGGTGGTCAACCCGCGCTTCAACACACCGGGCACCGATCCATCCACCTCCGATTTCCACCTGCTGTTTGGCAGCCCGGCGGCGGGTTCCGGGAACCTGGCGGTGGCGCCGACCGACGATCTGGAAGGCATTTCTCGCCCGCAACAGCCGGGGGGGGTGAACCGGGGCGCCTACGAAACGGTGATAAACAACAGCCTTGCGTTTCCAGCCGCGGGGGTGGTGAACGCGGCCAGCTACGTGGGCGGCGGCGTGGCCCCCGGCGAAATGGTGACCATCTTTGGCACGGGCTTCGGAGCAAACCCCCTCGTCGCCGCCATCTACGGGAGCGACGGGTACCTGCCGGTGGAAGTGGCGACAACCCGGGTCTATTTCGATGGCATCGCCGCGCCCATGATCTATTCGGACAGCCTGCAGGTGAGCGCCGTGGCTCCGTATGAGGTATCCGGAACCACCCAGGTGCAGGTGCAATACGCCGGCTTCCGAAGCGAG
>CAYVPZ010000410.1:0-5046 GCA_964453955.1 uncultured Solibacteraceae bacterium
AGACCGCGGCTGGCGCCGGTGATCACTGCGACCCGCCCTTTGAGCAATTGTTCGGTCACGGTCTACTCGCCGGCGAGCGGAGGTGCTTCAGGACTTCCGTGTTCGTCCTCAGTCGAATAGTAGGAATGATAGTAGGTGTACTTGCTGTACAGTTCGCCACGGCGCGCGCCGTTCACGACGATGCCCAGCACGTTGTTCTGGCACAGCGACTGCATGGCGCGGGTCACCGAATCGATGGTGGTGGTCCCGATGCGCACCACCAGCACGGTGCCGTGGCACAGCGTGGCCAGCAGATTGGCGTCGGCCGCGAACAGCAGGGGCGGGCTGTCGAGGATCACCCAGTTGAACAGCCTGGGCAGGTGGTCGAGCATCTGCTTGACTTCCTTGAGATTGAGAAGCTCGAGCGGGTTGATGACGGCCTCGCCGGCGGGCATGATGTACAGATTAGTGCCCTGCACCTTGCGCATGGCCTGATGCAACTCGATTTTCCCCTGCAGGTAGTCGGTGAGGCCGGGGCTGCGATCGGTCTGCAGCAGGTTGTGCACGATGGGGCGGCGGAAATCGAAATCGCACAGCAGCGTGAGATTCCCCGCCAGTTGCGCCTGCGAGAGGGCCAGATTCACCGCCGCGAAGGACTTGCCTTCGGCGGGCGAAGGGCTGGTTACCACGGCCGTGTGAATGGGCTGCAGGCTCTGCATGTGGTTGAGGCGGGTGCGCAGGGTGCGGAACTCCTCGGTGGGGGCCTCGTGCGGGTGGGCGGCGTTGATCAGCAGGGCTTCCGGAGACGGCAGAAAGGAGATCTCCTCCACCTTCTCCAGCAGGCCTTCCATGGGCGTCTGCTGGGGAGCGAACACCGTGCGAACGGCGGACTGTACCGCCGAAGCGCCGCGGGCGGGCGGCACGGCAGGGGCGGCAGGGCGCTCCGGGGGGGGCGGCGGCCGGACACCGCCGGACACCGGGGCGGGGCTGGCCGCGTTCGGGGCCAGATTCTGTTCGGCCTTTCTCAGCGCATCGTGAACTCTGCTCATACTGTCCCTTCAGATTTTCGTCGCGTAGTAGTACACCACCGAACTGGACATGATCACGAATCCCAGCAGACATGCCGTGGACCAGGCCAGCCAGGCCATCCTGCGCCGCCGCCGCACTACCAGGTCGTTTTCCAGCAGTGGGACGCTGCCCAGAATCGGCAGTTTCGTATAAGCGCGGACGTCCTTGAGATTCTTCAACGACCCGTCCTTCATTTCCCGGGCGCCGGCGAATATGAGGCCGACGGCAAAACCGATGGCCGCCGCGACGGCGATGATGACCGCCCGTTTGGGCTCGGTGGGGGTCTGGGGCAGGGAGGCCGGATCGAGAATGTCGAGCGTCTCGCCCTGCTTGGTGTTCTCCAGCTTGGTGGCGATCTCGGATTTGTTCTTCTTGCCGTTGAGCTCGTCGTATTGCTGGCGGGCCAGATCGCGGTCGCGCAGCAGATCGGAGTATTCCTTTTCCCCGACGGGCACGCCCTCGATGCGCGCTTCGAGCGCCTTCACGGCCGCGGTGAGCTGGGCCATTTCCTTTTGCCGGTCTTTCATCTCGAGGTCGCGGGCGGCGATCTCGCCCTCGATGCGGCGGATGCCCGCGTCGGCGTCCATCAGCTCCCGGTTGGCCAGCGGTTTCCTCGCCACCGTGGCCGAATCCGCTTTTTTGTCCGCGTCCTCCTTCAGGAGCGCGTCGCGATCCTTGCGCGCCTGGGCCAGCAGCGACAGCGCGCGCTGCACGTCGGGATAGGTGTCCTTGTAGCGCTCGCGCAGGATGGCCAGGGTGTTTTCGAGAGAGATGATCTCGCGTTCTTTTTCGGAGAGCTGGTCGTTCCGCTGCACCCCGGCCACGGTCTGCTCGCCGACGGCCTGCTTGAGGGAGCTATAGCGGTCCTTCAGAATGCGCAGTTGGTTCTCGGCCAGCAGCTTGTCCTGGTTGATGCGGCTGATGGCGGCGTCGAGCGTGGTCATCTGCATCTGCATGCTGTTCAACTGCGCCTGGTTGGCATTCATCTGGTCCGGCAGCCGGCCCATGTTGCGGATGCGGAATTCGCTCAGCCGCTGCTCGGCTTCCTCGAGCTTCTTGCGGGAGTCCTCGAATTCGCCCTCGAGAAACTCCGTGGTGCTGCGGGACGCCTGCGACCGCTCCTGGATGTTCTGGCTGATGAAGCGGCCGACGATGTCCTCGCACACCTTCTGCGCCTGTAGCCGGTTGCTGTAGCGGAAGCTGATCTGGAAGGCGGTGACCGGCCCCTGCCCGGCCACGTGCTGGTTTTCGACCGCGCCGATGGCGACGTCCTTTTTCTGCATCCGCTCGATGATGTCTTCCATCGGCTGGTTGGCCCGTTCCTTCGGGTAGAGGTTCAGCGTGTTGATCATGCTGGTGAGGTTGCTGCGGCTGAGGATGGACTGGGCCATGGACATGACGTGATTGGTCATGTCCTGGTTCAGGTTGCTCTGCACGTAGGCCTCGGGCACCTGCGGAGGCACCACCTTGATCACCGCGCTGGACACATAGGTGTCGGGCCACAGAAACGCCACCACCACGCCGGCCACGAGGAAGGCGAAAGCCGGACCGAAGATCCAGCCGCGGTGGCGTCTCATGACGTCGATGTAGTCCTCGACGTCCATGGGACGACGGGTGATGGTTACATTATCGACAGGCTGCATGCGCACTCCTCCACGGTCCGGGCCGGTCTTGACAGAAGTCTTCGCAGGCCAAAGGCCTGCTCCACATCGGCCCTTGTGGAGCAGGCGTTTCCGCCTGCGTTCGGCCGCTGGTGGTTACGGGACAATGATGTGGTCCCCGCTTTCGATCAGAATATTCTGCTCCATGTTCTTGCCGTGGCTCACTTCCTTGTAGTTGAACTTCAAAGTCGTGGTCCCGCGGAGCACCCGGATTTTCCCCGTTTTGGCGAATTCGCGGAAACCGCCCGCTTGGCTGAGCGCCTCCAGAATCGTGGTGTCGGTGACCAGCTTATACTCTCCGGGCTTGTTCACTTCGCCGTCGATATAGTACCTCTTGCTGTTCACCGCCAGCAGCGAAACGGTCACTTCGGGGCCGTTGATAAACTTGGTGAGCGCCGCGGCGACATTCTTGCCGAGTTGATCGGGGGTCAGGCCCGCCGCCTGCAACTCGCCAATCAGCGGCATGGAGATCTTCCCGTCGGGCCGGACCACCTTTTCGCCACTGATGTCATTTTCGCGCCACACCTGCACGTTGAGGACGTCTTCGGCGCCGATGAGGTATTTGTGCGGGTCGACGGCGAGCGGCAGCGCCGGGGCTTTGTTTTCGGTGGCGCCCGGGATGGAACCGGCCGGCGACTGCGCGGGCTGCGACTGTTCACGTGGACTGGGCCCATTGACGCTGGGTACGGTCTGGGCGGCCGCAAGACAAGCGGCGAGAATCGGGATCAGCAGAGGGAAAGCCGGATGCGGGGTCGATCTTCTCATTGGCCTCAACCTTCTTACAGGCTGTAAAGCGTCGCGCCGCGGAGGGGCGGACACTCTATTCTACACTGTCCCCCAGCACAGCGTAACTGCCTGAATTTCAGCGTCTTGCGCACTTCGCCGGGGCCGCGGAGGCGCGGGCTCGCGCATAATCCAGCGTTCCTTCATACTATCGGAGGGGGCGAGTGGTTGCTTTAGTTTGCGGAACTTCGCGCCCGCGAAAGCGTACCAGTATTCCATGAACTGGCCGGGAACATTTCGAGACATTCGCCACGGCGTTCGGGTGCTCGCCAGGACGCCCGGCTTCGCCACGGTGGCCATTCTGACGGTCGCGCTGGGCATCGGCATGAATGCGGCCATGTTCAGCGTGGTGAATGCGCTGCTGCTCAAGCCGCTGCCCTACCGCGATGCCGGGCGCACGGTCATGGTCTGGGGGACGTGGCCGCAGAGGGGGTTCCCCCGGATACCTCTGTTCAACGCCGAGTTTATGGACATCCAGCGCGGCAACCACGTCTTCGCCGACACCGCCGGTTTCAAGCTGTTCAGCGCGAATCTGACCGGCGCCGGCGAACCCGAACGCCTGGATGGCGCGCGCGCGTCGGCCTCGTTCTTCTCCATCCTCGGCGTTGCGCCGCTGGCCGGGCGCACGTTCACCGCGCGGGAGGACACGCCCGGGGCCAATCGCGTGGTGGTGCTGAGCCACGGATTGTGGCAGCGGCGCTTCGCCGGCGACCGACATGTGATCGGCCGCGGCGTGGTTCTGGACGGCGCAACCTACACCGTCATCGGGGTGATGCCGGAGGAGTTCCGCTTCAGCATGAGCGTGAATCTGGCGAAGCTCACCTCGCCTCCGGTGGATTTCTGGACGCCGCTGGCGATGACGCCCGAAGAGCAGCAGGCCTGGGGTTCGGTCACTATGTTCACGCTGGCGCGGCTGAAGCCGGGCGTGACGCTGGGGCACGCGCAGGCCGAGACGGCGTCGCTGGCCCGCGCGACTTTCAAGGCCGCCGACCTCGACATCGGCATGGGCATTCGCGTGGCCCCGCTGCCGGACGAGATTCGCGGCAGCCTGAGCGCCCCGCTGTGGATTCTGTCGGCGGCGGTGGGCTGCGTGCTGCTGATCGCCTGCGCGAACCTGGCCGGACTTCTGCTGGCCCGCGGAACATCGCGCAGCCGGGAGATGGGCATACGCATGGCGCTGGGCGCGGGACGCGGCGCCATAGTCCGCCAGTTGCTGGTGGAGGCGCTGCTGCTGGCCGTCTGCGGAGGGGCGCTGGGGACGCTGGTTTCGGTGTGGGTGGCGCGCCTGTTCCTCGTGCTCAGCCCCACCGATCTGCAACAGCTCGCGCACCCCGGCGTCGATTATCGCGTGCTGGTGTTCGCGGCCGTTCTCACGGTGGCCACCGGGATTCTGTTCGGCATTGCGCCGGCGCGGCGATTGTCCGGCGCGGACGTCAGCGGCGTGCTGAACGAATCGGGCCGCTCCTCGACGGGTGGGCGTTCCGAGGGGCTGCGCGCGGCTCTGGTGGTGGCGCAGTTGAGCTTCGCCGTGGTTGTGCTGGCGGCGGCGATGCTG
>CAYVPZ010000411.1:0-5027 GCA_964453955.1 uncultured Solibacteraceae bacterium
ACTTCTCCACGGTCATTCCCGTGAGCGCCTTCTTGTGGATGAACTTGCGCTTCACCACATACTTGGCGGCCAGCGCCGAGTGCTTCTCCTGGAAATCGCGAACCTCGGCGGTGATGCCGAACAGATCGCCGATGAAATCCTCCAGATGCGGCGCGAGCGCAATGATCAGCTCCGACGCCTCCTTGAGTGGCAGTACGGCGCCCGCACGGGCGGCCATAAGCCGGTTGAAAAGCTCCACGTCGCTGACCTTAAGGTATTCGACGAAAGCCTCGTCCAGACGGACCAGACCCTCACGATCGTACAGGTCCTCAAACGAAAGACCGTACTTGAGACTAAGCAGTTCCGAAGTAATGACCATTTGCGCCTCTCGGTCAGCGGATATGGAAGATGGGATATTAGAGCTGACTTTCATGCCGACATGCCACCGGCGGGCCCTGGTTAGGCTTGGACCAGGCAGCACCCTGGGTTGAGCTGGATTGTCACTTCTATACTATCAGTCCAGGCGCGGTCCTGGGGCTTCTAGGTAGAGTAGGACAGTGAGCGACGGTTCCGTCGCGACTCACTGTCCCCTCGTCGAACCGGGCGTGCGGATTTCCCGCATTCGGCTCTCCTGAAAACCCCTCGTCAGCGGCTTTCGCATGGTGGGATGCTCAGAAACTTGAGTCGCAGCCGTTGAAGATGCTCGTAGAGCGACATCCCTTCCGGCCGTTGGTACAGGCGATGGCTGCGGTGATGCTTCAGGTGATTGGCCAGCCGATAGCCGAGATGCCAGTTGATATTCCGGTACGCGTCTCGCGGGTATCCCAGCGGAAAGTGGTTCGCCCAGCCTTCCGTTTGCCTGTTCAGCTTGTCAATCAGTCGCGGTCTCGGCGTAGAGCCCTGACGACGATCAGTCATCTCGCTGATCCGATCCAGATCCCGCTCCCGCTGCAATGCCTTCCTGGACGGCTCCACGTTCAGATATCTGGTATCCCGCCCATACCGGTCACGATACCAGCGAAATGTGTAACCCAGAAAGTCCAGACTCGCTTTCTCTTCCCGCAGATCCACCACGCGCGTCTTGTCCCGGTTGATCTCCAGCCTCAGCCATTTCTCGATCTTCTCTTCAATCCAGCTTCGTAAGCGTGGCCCCTCATGGTGCGCCAGCACGACAAAGTCGTCGGCATAGCGCACCAGTCGCGTTCGCCCACTGCGCCGGTCCATTGGCCCGATGGAACAGCCGGGGCGCACTGGTTGGGGCCTGTAAGTCTTCCCCCGCAGGGCTTTCTGAAACTCTCCAATAAAACCAGCTCACGCCCGTTTCCCGCGCTTCGATCTGGTCGAGGCGCCGTCCACGCCCGGTGCGCCCTTGTTGGCCCGCACCCGCCTCCATGCCTCTTCCAGTGTGTCCTTCCGATAAATCCGGTCGTACAGCACGTAAAACCGGAACTTCGGTTCCTGCTTCGCCTTCTGATGCAGCTTTTGTCTTAGCAAAGAGAGTTTCTCCGACATCGCCGGTTCTTCCGTAGTGGGTTTCCCAAGCGGTTCTCCTTTCCTCTTACTCGGCTTGTTTTCAGCGAGGCCCCCTGGTTCCATCAGCATTTACCGGACTTCCCCGTTGCCATGGGCCACTCCGACTCCCGGCACAGCCGCCCGCGGTTATTTATTCCCGCCGGCAGTTGCTTTGTGTCGCCACGCCGCTCCCCTGCCGGGCCTCCCAGGTTCCTCGGCTGACCTGTCCCTGCACGCAGCACCCTCTCGCCCCGGGAAGTCCGACGACTGCGTTCACCCATCGCTTCCTCGCCGGTCTCAGGCTTCACCCAATCAGGCAGGCTGGCCACTTCCTTCGCGTAACGAGACCGAAACGGTTTTAATTGGCCTGGCGCACCCGATGAACGCGGATAAGCGCGGACATGCAATCATTCGTAGCGCAGAGCGCGCAGCGGATCCACCCGCGAGGCGCGCACTGCGGGGATGCAGCCGGCCAGCAGGGCAATGCTCGCAAGCACGGCCATGGCGGCGGCGATGGACACCGGGTCGTCGGGCTGGATGCCGTAGAGCAGGCTGGCCACCAGCTTCGACGAGAACCAGGCCGCCGGAAGGCCAATGCCAAAGCCGATGGCGACCATGGCCACCACTTCCTTCATCACCAGCCAGACCACGTTGCCGCGTTGCGCGCCCAGGGCCACGCGAATGCCGATCTCGCGGGTGCGCTGCTCCACCGTCCAGGCCATCACGCCGTATAGCCCGATGACCGCCAGCAGCGTGGCCAGCGCGCCGAACAGCGCGGAGAGGCTGGCCACCAGGCGCTCGTTCAACAGCGACGCGTCGATGGCGCTTTCGAGGGTGCGCAGGTCGTAGACGAGCACGTTGCGGTCGAGCCCGGCCACCGAGCGCCGGATCATACTGAAGGCCTGCTCGGGGGGCAGCGCGGTGCGGACATACGCAGTCATGTTGTCGATGAAGGGAAAACCCAGGTACGGAACAAAAGCTTGGCGGGTGATGTCGCCGCGGATGCCCTGATAGCGGAAGTCCTTCACCACGCCGATGATCTCCATGTCGGCGACGGCGCCGGGCTCGTTGCCGAACCCCATGTGGCGTCCAACGGCGCTGCGACTGCCGAAATAGCGCTTCGCCAGCTTCTCGTTGATGATGATCACATTGGGAATGCGGAAGGGAATGCCGGGATGCTGGATGGTGGTGGTGTCGCGGTCCGTGAAATCGCGGCCTTCCAGCAGCGGGACGCCCAGGGTGGCGAAATAGCCCGGGCCAGTGCCGTTCATTTGCGGGTTCATATCCTCGCCCGGTTTGGACGTGTAGCCTTCCACGTTCACGGTGCTGTCCCATTCGTCCCCTTCAAGGATGGCAATGTTGGCCAGCGCGGCCGAGTGTACGCCGGGCATTGCAGCCAAGTTCCGGTTCAACTCGCGGAAGAAGCCCATGGCGCGGGGCGCGTCGTAGCCGTTCAGGGAGGGATCGACGGTGAAGGCGATCAGATTGCTTGCCGGGAAGCCGGGCCCCATGTCGCGCAGGTTTCGCAGGCTGCGAATGAACAGGCCCGCGCCGATCAGCAGCAACAGGGAGAGGGTCACCTGAGCGACCACCAGGGATTTGCGCAGGCGCGCGTGCCCGGCGCTGGTGACCGATCCGGCCTGGTCCTTGAGCGTGGGCGCCACGTCCGGGTTGGTGGCCTGCAGCGCGGGAACCAGACCGAAGAGCAACCCGGTGGCCAGCGCCACGGCGAAGTTGAACAGCAGAATGCGTGCGTCGGGCGGGGACGCCAGGCCCAGCGGCGTGCTGCCCTGCGGCAGAAAGCCCAGCAGGGTCCTGGCGCCGGTCCAGGCCACGGCGACGCCCACCACGCCGCCCGTGAGCGCGAGCAGCACGCTTTCCACCAGCAACTGGCGCACGATCTGCCAGCGGCTCGCTCCCAGCGCCAGGCGGACGGCGATTTCCCGCTGCCGTCCGGCGGCGCGCACCAGCAGAAGATTGGCCACGTTGCCGCAGGCAATCAGCAGCACCAGCCCGACAATGGCCATCAGCACCTCGAGCGGTCTGGACATCTGGTAGCGCAGGTTGGAGCGGCCGGTGGAGGCCGGCTGGACATCGATGGTGGCTTTCAGGAACTTCTGGCGGTCGTACTCGGACGCGCGGGCGATCTGCGGGTCTTTCGCCTCCTGCTCGATGATCTGATGGAACAGGATCTGCATGGACGCTTTGGCCCGCTGGGGAGTCATGCCGGGCTTCAGCCGGCCGACGATGTTGACCCAGGTGCTGCGGCGGTCCTTCATGTCGTCCCAGTTGGGCGTCATCCAGGTCTTCATGGTGACGGGGACGAAGAGCTCGGTGACGGAGCCGGGCTCGAGGCCGTCGAAGCCCCGCGCGGCGACGCCGATGACGGTGAAGTTGTGGCCGTTCAGCACCATGGTTTTGTTGAGGACGGAGGGATCGCCGGCGAACCTGGTTTGCCAGTAGCGGTAGCTCAGCATGGCGACGGGGTGGCCGAGAATGGTGGTGTCGTCATCGGGGGAAATCGTGCGCCCCACGGCTGCGCCGACGCCCAGCACGGGGAAATAGGTTCCCGACACCAGCTCTCCCGCGGCGCGCTCGGTCTGGCCGTTGAAGCTCATGCTGACGGGAGCGGTGAAACGGCACAGAATGCCGCTGAACGCCTGGTTGCGTTCCAGGAAGTCCTGGTACATGGGGTAGGAGAACGCGTTGGCGCCGCGGTTGTTCCCGTAGTGATTGCCGTCGCTGTCCAGCAGGACCAGCTCGGTGGGGTTCTTCACGGGCAGCAGGCGCAGCATGAGCTGGTCGATGAGCGTGAATATGGCGGTGTTGGCGCCAATGCCCAGAGCCAGCGAGAGGACTGCCACGGCGCTGAATACGGGGGCTTTCGACAGATTGCGGAGGGCGAAGCGGACGTCGGACGCGAGGTTCATGAGGAACTCCCTGTGCCGTTATACGAACGAAGGCGCAGGGAGTTCCCTTGATTCCGGGGGCGAGGGCTAATTCAGATTGTGCCCATACGGCCGGCGCGGTAGTCATCAAACGCCTGGTAGAGCTCCTCTTTGCTGTTCATCACGAAAGGGCCGTAACGGGCTACCGCTTCGCCGATGGGTTCGCCGGCGATCAGCAGCAGCTCGATGGGCGTGTCGCCGGGATTGGCGAGTTCCACGGTGTCGCCGTCTTTCGCGAAGATGGTCAGCTCGTGGCGGTCGATGCGGTAAGCGAATGCGTTCCAGGTGTGCGGCACATCCTGCACGTGCGTGGCGCCGGGTTGCAGCGTGAAGTGCAGATAGAGGATGGGCGTGTTCGTCCCGATGGCGGCGCGCGGGCCCAGCGATTCGCCGGCCACCACCTTCACGCGAACCGAGCCGTCGGGCGTGGCCGCGGAGGGGATGTCGTTCGCCTTCAGTTCCTGATAGCGCGGCGGGGCCATTTTGTCGCGCTTAGGCAGATTCACCCAGAGCTGGAAGCCGTGCAGGAGGCCGCCGTTTTTCACCAGATCGGCGCCGGGCATTTCCGAGTGCACCAGGCCGGAGCCG